>JAOPVV010000164.1 GCA_025966005.1 Frankiales bacterium | reverse complement strand
TGCCGATCGACCCCAAGGACGTCGGCCGCAGCTACGAGGCGGTCATCCGGGTGAACAGCCAGTCCGGCAAGGGCGGCGTCGCCTACATCATGAAGACCGAGAACCACCTCGACCTGCCCCGCCGGCTCCAGATCGAGTTCAGCGCCGTCATCCAGCAGCACACCGACGACGAGGGCGGCGAGGTCACCGCGGTCCAGATGTGGTCCGCGTTCAGCAGCGAGTACCTGCCCGACCCCGACGCCCCCTGGGGACGGTTCGCGCTGGCCGGCCACCGGCACCAGGCACACGGCGACCACCTCGACGAGATGGTCGTGGAGCTGGTCGACAACGGTGTCCCGGTCACCGTCGAGGGGCGCGGCAACGGCCCGATCGCCGCGTTCGTCGACGCGCTCCGCAGCCTCGACGTCGACGTCCGGGTGCTGGACTATGCCGAGCACGCGCTCTCCGCGGGCGGCGACGCCCGTGCCGCCGCGTACGTCGAGTGCGCCGTGGGCGACCGCGTCCTCTGGGGCGTCGGGATCGACCCGAACATCGTCAGCGCGTCCCTCCGCGCGGTCGTCTCGGCGGTCAACCGGGCCCACCGGTAGGAGAAGGACCCCTCCGCCCCCACCCCTCGCAAGCACGGGGGGACCCTGCGGAGGAGCCGTCGGACAGTGCGGAGGGGCGTCGGAGAACGACGGAGCCGGACGACGGAGGGACATGAGCGGCCCGGGATCGCGCGCGGTGGCACCCCCGCCCGGTCCCGGGCTGCTGTCGCTGGACGACCGCGCTCTTCCCGAGGTCCAGGGCGCCGGCCTTCAGGACCTCAGGGCCTCCGGGAACAGCTGGAGCGCGCCCTGCTCCAGGAGCCGCCGACCCGCACCCGACCGAGGAGCGCCGCCATGTCCGCACTCATCCCCTACCTCGCCGTCCGCGATGCTCGCGCGGCGATGGCCTGGTACGCCGACGCCCTCGCGGCGCGGGTCGTGGGCGACCCGTACGTCATGGACGACGGCCGGATCGGGCACGCCGAACTCGACGTCGCCGGCGCCACCCTCTACCTCGCCGACGAGTTCACCGAGCACGGGCTCGCCGGCCCGGAGGAGGGGCGGGTCGGTGTCTCCCTGCACCTCGCCGTGCCCGACGTGGACGCGGCGGTCGGCCGCGCCGTGCACGCCGGAGCGACTCCGACCCGCCCGATCGAGAACTCCCCGTACGGGCGCACCGGCACGGTCGTCGACCCCTTCGGCCACCGGTGGATCCTGCAGACCCCCGCGGCGCCGGCCTCGCCCGGTCCGCGCCCCGGCGACGCGGTCCACCTGACCCTCCAGGTGGCCGACGGAGCCCGCGCCCGCGACTTCTACGAGGCCGTCCTCGGCTGGTCGATGACACCGGGCCGGGTGCCCGACGGCTGGGAGGCCCAGGGACAGACGCCCATGATCGGCATCGGCGGGGGCGCCACGGAACCCGGCACGGTGCCGATGTACGCCGTCGACGACATCGAGGTGGCGGTTGCCGCCGTCCAGACGGCAGGTGGCCGGGCCGGCGACATCGAGCGGCAGCCCTACGGCCGGTCCGCGCTCTGCCGCGACGACCAGGGTCTGCCGTTCTGGCTGGGTCAGCTCGAGCAGGGACCCCGCCCCTCTCACCCCTCGCGAGCTCGGGGCGGGCCTCCGGACGGGGCCTGATCCTCGGAACGGCTCTCCGCGAGCGCCTCCGCGGGGCGCTCCGGTGGCGCGTCGGCGGGCTCGTCACCCCGGTAGACGCTGTCGCGCCCCTCGGCGTCACGCAGTTCGTCGACCAGCAGCAGGTCCCGCCGCACATGCCTGCGCCGATAGGCCACCCGGCTGATCATGTGCGCGCTGACCGGCGCGGTGAGCAGCTGGAACACCGCCACGAGCAGCAGCATCCAGGTGGCCGACCAGCCGTGCAGGCGGATCGCCCCGCCCAGCATCACCAGCAGGACGCCGAGCACCTGGGGCTTGGTCCCGGCGTGCATCCGGGACAGCACGTCGGGGAACCGCACCAGCCCGATGCCGGCCGTCAGGCACAACAGCGCACCGGTCAGCAGGCAGGCGATCGCGACGACGTCGGCGACCGTGGCCAGCACGCTCACCGTCGTCCCTCCTGGACCTCGGCGGCCTCGGGCAGCCCGACGTCCTCGCCGTCCCCGGACGCCGACTGGATCAGCATGCCGCCGACGTAGCGGGCGATGGAGACCGAGCCGACGAAGGCCAGCAGCGAGACGACGACCAGCACCGGAATGACCGTGGGGTCGCGGGTGAGCGCCGCGTGCACCGCGAGGCTCGCCGAGATGATCACCAGCAGGGTGTCGGTGGCGACCACCCGGTCCAGCAGGGACGGCCCGAGCGCCAGCCGGATCAGGGCCAGCAGCGCGCCGCCGCCCAGCAGCGCGTGGGCGATGACGGCCACGACGGTCACCTGGTGCTCCTTCCGGCCGCCGGGTCGTGCGCGGCGTCGAGTGCGGCGATGTCCTCCGGCGTTCCGAAGGCCCGCACGATGCGGTCCTCCGTGGCGAGGACGGCGGCCTTCTGGCGGGCCACGTCGTCGAGGTCGTCGGCGTGCAGCAGGTGGATGGCGATGAGACGCTCCTCGCGGTCGA
>JAOPVV010000132.1 GCA_025966005.1 Frankiales bacterium | reverse complement strand
CGACCAGCTGGGCCGCGACCTGGGGCGGGTGCTGGACGAGGCCACGCCGGCCGGGCCGGTCCTGCTGTTCGGGCACTCGATGGGCGGCATGACGATCATGGCGCTGGCCCGCCAGCGGCCCGAGCTGTTCGGCCCGCGGATCGTCGGCGCGTTCCTGCTCGCCACCTCGGCCGGCGGGGTCGTCGAGGCCGGGCCGGTGGGCGCGGCCGTCCGGTTGCTGCGCCGGCTGCACCTGCTGACCCCGCTGCTGCTCTGGCTGAAGCTCTGGGCCGGGCCGCTGGAGCGCGTCCGCCGCCGCGGCACCCGGACCGCCGGCCGGTACTACCGCCACTACCTGTTCGGCACCGACGACGCCGACCCCGTGGTGGTCCCGCAGGTGCAGGCGCTGCTCGAGGAGACGCCGTTCACCGTGACGGCCGCGTTCTACCGGACCCTGCTCGACCACGACGAGCACGTGTCGCTCGAGGCGATGTCCGACATCCCGGTGACGCTGCTCGTCGGCGACGCCGACCGGCTCACCCCCGCGAGCCACAGCCGGCGGATGGCCGAGCTGCTGCCCGACGCCGATCTGGTGGTCGTGCCCGGCGCCGGGCACAGCGTGAACATCACCCGGCGCGAGGTCGTGGACGGCGCGCTGCTGCGGCTGCTCGACCGAGTCCGGTCGTCCAGCGCTGCCTGAGGCAGACTGGGACAGCACCCCTTGGCAGCACCCCTTCACTGGAAGCAGGCACCACCGTGGACGACACCGAGACCGTCGCGCCGGAGACCCAGGCCGCCGTCGACGCAGCGATCGTGCGCGTCGACGCGCTGCTCGCCGCTGACAGCGAGCTCGTCCACGGCGACGTCGTCGAGACCGTCGCGGCCGACCTGCCGCTCGACGCGGCGGTGCTGCTGTGCGTGCAGACGATGGACTTCGTCCCGGACACCGTGCGGCGCAGGGTCTTCGAGGAGGAGAACGCCGAGACGATCGCCGCGAACGCGATCGTCGTCGCCGAGCGCGACGCGCTGGCCGCCAAGGCCAAGCAGCGCTCGGCCAAGGCCGCCGCGACCCGCGCCGCCACCCTGGCCCGCGAGGCCGAGGTCGAGAAGGCCGCGCTGAAGTCCGCCACCTGCCCCGACTGCTTCCAGCTGCGCGCCGCGTCCGGCGTCTGCGGCTGCGACTGACCCGCCCCGCCCCGACCGCCACTACCCCGCTCGAACCGTTCGCCCGGAGCCCGTCAGCGAACGGTTCGGGCGGGGTAGTGGCCGGTAGTGGCCGGTAGTGGCCGGTAGTGGCTAGTGCAGCAGGGTCTCGAGGGGCTCGCCGCTGACCACGACGAGGCGCTGGGTCGCGCGGGTCAGGGCCACGTAGAGGCTGCGCAGGCCTGCCACGGGGTGGCGGCTCTCCTCGACGATGCCGTGCGGGTCGAGGACCACGCAGCCGTCGTACTCCAGTCCCTTGACCTGCCAGGGGTCGACCGCGCTGACGCGGGCGTCGTCGGGCAGCACCGCGCGCACCTGCTCGACGAGCCGGTGCGGCGCGACGACACCGACGGTGCCGCCGACCTGCCGGAGCAGCTCGGTGACGACGGCCGGCAGCTCGGCCAGACCGTGGCCGTCGAGCAGCAGAGGTTCCACCCCGGTGCTGCGGACGGCCGCCGGAGCCTGCAGCTCGGGGTCGATGCGGGCCAGCAGCCGGGCGGCCAGCGCCGCGACCTCGGTGCTGGTGCGGTAGTTGGTCGTCAGCTCGACCTGGCGCAGGCGGTTCTTGCCGAGCACGGCGGCCAGCGCGTCGCGCACCTCCTGCACGTCCGGCCAGGCGGACTGCACCCAGTCGCCGACGACGGTCCAGGTGGCTCCGCGGGCCCGGCGGCCGAGCATCCGCCACTGCATCGGCGTGACGTCCTGCGCCTCGTCGACGACGACGTGCGCGTACGTCCGGTAGTCGCGCTCCTCCGCCACGTTGCGGGCGGCACTGCGGTTGCGGTCGGCGAACGTGGTGACGCCGGACTCGCGGGCGAGCTGGTCGAGCTCGGCCATCTCGTCCCAGCCGTCGTCCTCGGGCTCCACCTCGACCGGCGCCTCGCCGATCAGCTCGACGAGCTCGTCGTACAGGGCCGCGTCAGCGGCGGTGAGCGGCGCGTCGCCCGCCCAGGACCGGGTCAGCGCCCGCACCTCGTCGTCGGACAGGACGTCGCGCGCCACGTCGCGCAGCGGCAGCGCGCCCGTCCGCAGCGAGCCCAGCACCTGCCAGGGGTGCAGGACCGGCCAGGCGGCGTCCAGCGCGCGGCGGAAGGCCGGGTCCCCCCTGCACCACTCGGCGAAATCCTCGCGGTCGCCGTCCTCGAGCCGGGCGGCCTGCGGACGGCGCTGCCACGCCCGCCAGGCCAGCTCGACCAGCGCGGCGGAGAACGCCTGCCGACCGCCGTTGTGGCTGCGGGACGACCGCGAGACCTGCGACCGGCGGCGGGCGACGTCGCTGCCGCGCACGACGACGGACGCCCCCCAGCGCTCGACCTCGAGGTCCTTGAGGTGACGGGCGCCGCCCAGGTGGCGGACCACCTTGCGGAGCACCTCGGCCATGCGCACCGAGCCCTTGACGGCGACCGCCTCGGGGTCGTCCCAACCGGTGACGACCACGCCGCGGGGCAGCTCGGGCAGGTCGGCCAGCGAGGCCAGCCGGACGCTGGTCTCGCCGAGGGCGGGCAGCACCGCGCCGATGTAGTCGACGAAGACCGGCGACGGGCCGACGACGAGCACGCCGCGGCGGGAGTACCACTCGCGGCGGGCGTACATGAGGTAGGCGACGCGGTGGAGCGCGACGGCGGTCTTGCCGGTGCCCGGACCGCCGGTGACGACGAGCGCACCGTCGTCGGGGGCGCGCACCGCCTCGTCCTGCTCGCGCTGGATGGTGGCGACGATGTCGCGCATCTGGCTGGTGCGCTCGCGGCTGACCGCGGCGAGGAACGCCCCGTCGCCGACGACGACGGTGCCGTCGAGGTCGTCCTGCGCCGAGGCGTCGAGCAGCTCGTCGTCGACGCCGGTGACCGTGTCGCGGCGGCAGGAGATGGTGCGACGCCGCACGACGCCCTGCGGGTCGGCGGCAGTCGCGCGGTAGAAGGCGGCGGCCGCAGGGGCGCGCCAGTCGACGACGATCGGCTCCTGATCGTCGGTGCGCAGCCCCATCCGGCCGATGTGGTGGACGGTCGCGTCGTCGAGGTCGAGCCGGCCGAACAGCAGGCCCTCACCGGCCAGGTCGAGGTCGGCGCGGCGGTTGGCTGCCGCCTGCGCGGCGACGTCGCGCTCGTACACCGCCTGCGGCGACCCGCCGGTCGGGCGCATGCTCTCGGTCTCGCGCAGCACGGCCTCGGCGCGCAGCACGTCCAGCCGGGACAAGGCACGGTCGAGGACCGCCTGCTCCCGCGCGACCTCCTGCCGGAGAGCAGTCGCGGCGGTCGTGGGCTCGGCGGTCACCGCGACAGTCTGCCGCTCCGCCGGACGGGGGTCACCCGGTCTGGCTGAGACGCGCCTCACCCGTGGCGAGCACGGCCACGCAGCGGTCGCACAGGTGGACGTCGCGGGTCACGAACCAGGTGCCCTCGCCGTCGCACAGGCTGCACGCGGGACGGGTGTGCGACTGCGGCTCGGGGCGCCGGGAGGGGAGGAT
Source organism: Frankiales bacterium (assembly GCA_025966005.1). GTDB lineage: Bacteria > Actinomycetota > Actinomycetes > Mycobacteriales > SCTD01 > SCTD01. The sequence goes on along the minus strand of JAOPVV010000132.1, from coordinate 3,519 downwards.
CCCCAGCTCGGCGCGCATCCGCGCCAGGTGGCGCTCGCGGACCTCCGAGGAGGCGGGCTCCGGCGCGTCGGCCGCCTCGTGCTCCCGCTGCTGCTCCCGGGCGCGGCGCTCCTCCGCGTGCCGGGCGTCGGGGCACGGACCCTGCATCAGGCACGTCAGGAGCTCGACCAGGTGGACGGCGTCGCGCTCGACGCTGCCCTGCGACGCGGCAGCCCCGACCCGGTGGCGCAGCTGCCCCGGACGCCAGCCGTCGGCGACCAGCCGGTCGACCAGCGCGACCACCTGGTCGGTCTCCAGCTCGCGCATGAGGGAGACCGGCAGGTGGCTGAACACGTCGCTGTGGTGCGGGGAGCTCGCGCGCATGGCGTCATCGCACCACGCACCACCGACAGGACGGCCGCGCGACACCGATACGGTCGGGGTGTGACCTCAGCGCTCCCCGCCCCCACGCCCCGGTCCGTCCTCGTCACCGGCGGCAACCGCGGCATCGGCCTCGCGACCGCGCGGCACCTCGCGGCGCAGGGTCACCGCGTCGCCGTGACGTACCGGTCGTCGCCGCCCGACGGCCTGCTCGCCGTGCAGTGCGACGTCACGTCGTCCGAGGACGTCGACCGCGCGTTCCGCGAGGTCGAGGCCGCGCAGGGCCCCGTCGAGGTGCTCGTCTCCAATGCCGGCATCACCGACGACGGGCTGCTGCTGCGGATGAGCGAGGAGTCGTTCACCAGCGTCGTCGACACCAACCTCACCGCGGCCTACCGGGTCGCCAAGCGGGCCAGCCGCTCGATGCTGAAGAACCGCTTCGGCCGCCTGGTGTTCGTGTCGTCGGTCGTGGGCCTGTCGGGCAGCGCCGGACAGGTGAACTACGCGGCCAGCAAGTCCGGCCTGGTGGGCCTGTCGCGGTCCGTCGCGCGCGAGCTCGGCAGCCGCGGGATCACCAGCAACGTCGTCGCCCCGGGGTACGTCGACACCGACATGACCGCCGAGCTGCCGGCCGACCGGCGCGAGGAGCTGCTGCGCGCCGTGCCCCTCGGACGAACCGCGTCAGCCGACGAGATCGCCGCTGTGATCGGCTTCCTCGCCAGTGACGGTGCGGCCTACGTGACCGGTGCGGTGCTCCCCGTGGACGGCGGGCTCGGCATGGGCCACTAGCGCCGCTACGATCTTCCCGTGACCACTCCCGACACGGCCGAGGTGCGCGCCTGGGCGCGTTCCCAGGGCATCCACGTCGCCGACCGCGGGCGTCTCCCGGCCGAGCTTCGCGAGGCCTACCTCGCGTCCCGTACGACGAAGCTCACAGATCCTCTGTCCCCCACCCAGCAGGCCACGAGCGGGCCGGCGTCGAACAAGGCGACCATGACGACAGCCACGAAGAGCCCCGCCAAGACGAGCCCGGCCAAGAAGGCCCCGGCCCGCAAGGCGTCCACGTCCACGGCGACCACCGCAGGGACGAGCGCCGGCAAGGCGACGACCACCCGCGCGACCGCCGCCCGGACGACCGCTGCCAAGACGACGGCCGCCAAGGCCACCGCGCGCAAGGCGCCGAGCAAGGCCGCCCCGTCGAAGGCCGCTGCGGTCGAGGCGCCGACCGACGCCGCTGCTGTCGAGGTCGTCGCGGCGCCTGCGGAGAAGGCTGCGCCGGCCGTCAAGGCGCGCACCGCTCCGGCCGTCGTCCCCCGCCAGGCCGCCCCGGCCGAGAAGGCCGCCCCGAAGGCCGAGACGGCGGACGACCGCGTCGCGACGCTCGAGGCCCAGCTCGAGGCGCTCACCGCCCGCGTCGCCGAGCTCGAGAAGCCCCAGAGCGCCGCCAAGCCGAGCCGCTTCCGCCGCCGCTCGAGCTAGTGCGGCTGCTGCTGCCCGAGCAGCGGCTGCTCGAGGGCGACGACCTGCTGGACCTGTACGACCAGCCCCCCGGCGTGCGTGCCGGGTTCGTCCTCACCACCGACGGCGGAGCTGCGTGGGACGGCGGGAGCCGCGCGCTGCAGACTCCGTCGGACACGCACGTCTTCTCGGCCCTGCGCACCGTCGCGGACGCCGTCGTCGTGGGCGCCGGCACCGCGCGGTCCGAGGGCTACGGCCCGGTGCGGCACCCCCCGGCCGGCACCGCCTGGCGCCAGGCGCACGGACGGCTGCCCGCCCCCCTCGTGCTGATCAGCCGCTCGCTCGACCTCGACCCGTCCGACCGCGCCTTCACCGGCGACGTCCGGGCGGTGGTGGTCACCTGCGCCGCGGCGCGGCCGTCGGCGGCCCTGGGGGAGGTCGCGGACGTCCTGGTCTGCGGCGACGACGAGGTCGACCTGCCCACTGCGGTCTCGGCCCTTCGCGACCGGGGCCTCCCGCGGCTGCTGTGCGAGGGCGGTCCGTCGCTGCTCACCGCCCTGCTGTCGGCCGGCCTGGTCGACGAGCTGTGCCTGACCCACGTCGCGCTGCTCGTCGGCACGGCCCCGACCCTGCTCACCGAGGCGCTCCCCGCGCCGGTGCGGCTGGACCTGCGCCACCTGGTCGACGGCGGCGACGGCGCGCTGCTCGCCCGGTACTCCGTGCACCGCTGACGGCACTCCTGCGGACCGGGCACGAGCGACTGCGGGCCGCCGGGCTGTGGAAGGCGTTCAGCGGCAGTGGCGTCGACGGGCTGCGGACGTTCGCAGGGCGGGCTGGACTGACCGTGCGTCCCGACGCCGGGGCGTCATGGTCGCAGCGGCCCGGATGGTTCGTCTCCTGCAGCCGTGCCTGGGCGGTGACCGAGGACCAGGCGGCCCAGTGGGTGACGTCGGGGGCGAGTCCCCCACCGTCCGCGCTCACCGGCCATCAGCGTCAGACGGGACCCGCCGAGCAGGTCAGGCTGCCCAGCAGATGGCCGAGTGGGTCGTCGAGGGCAGCGGTCGTCGAGGGCAGCGGTCCGCAACGTTCAGGGCTGATCAGTCGTACGGGTCGCCGTCGCTGGAGCCAGCGTGAACCGTCGAGCAGTCAGGCGGCCCAGCGGGTGGGGTCGTCGAGGGCGAGTCCCCAGCCGTCGACGGCCATCCGGTCGTACGGGTCGGTGTCGTCGGTCTCGCCGGTGTCGTGGGGGTCGTCGGCGCGGAGCCGGTCGGCGGTGCCGTCGAGCCAGGCCAGGTCGGTGCTGCCGTCCTGGTCGTCGTACGGGTCGTCGAGGTCGGCCGGGTCGGGCAGCGCCGCCATGGGCCGGATGGCGGGCGCGGGCGGTTGGTGCTGGGAGGGGCTGCGCCAGCGCCGGCCGGTGGGGCTGGTCCAGGTGACGGTGCTGCCGGGGCCGCGGGTCTTGCTCATGAGCAGCTGCTTGAGCCGGTGGTGACGGCGGCAGGCCGGGCCGAGGTTGCAGCCGCAGGTCGGTCCGGCCGGGTGGGCCCGGTCGTGGTCGAGGTCGCAACCGGCCGCGCGGTGCCCGCAGCCGGGCCACTCGCACCGCGGTGCCCGGGCCCTCAGCAGCCGGGCCAGCCGGGTCGGCACCCGGTACGGACCGGGTGTGCCGACCGGGTGCGTGTGCGCGAGCAGCCGCGGCCG
>JAOPVV010000121.1 GCA_025966005.1 Frankiales bacterium | reverse complement strand
TGGACCTGCCGCCCGGCACCGGTGACGTTGCGATCTCCGTCGCGCAGCTCGTCCCGAGCGCCGAGATCCTGGTCGTCACGACGCCGCAGCTCGCCGCCCAGGAGGTCGCCGAGCGCGCCGGCAGCATCGCGCTGCAGACCCACCAGCGGATCGCCGGCGTGGTCGAGAACATGAGCTACCTCGAGTGCCCGCACTGCGACGAGAAGATCGACGTGTTCGGCTCCGGCGGCGGCCAGGCGGTGGCCTCCTCGCTGAGCCAGCGGCTGGGCGCGTCCGTCCCGCTGCTCGGGCAGATCCCGATCGACGTCCGCCTGCGCGAGGGCGGCGACAGCGGTCAGCCGCTGGTGCTGTCGGACCCCGACGCCACCGCGAGTCAGGCGCTGCTCAGCATCAGCGACAGCCTGTCGGGCAAGCCGCGCGGACTGGCCGGCATGTCGCTCGGCCTGTCGCCGGCGCGACGGGCCTAGCGCTCCGGCAGCACGTCGGAGAACAGCTCCATCAGCTTCCACTCCGGCACGGGCGGCTCGTGCCCGGGCTGCGGGGCGTACGGCGAGATCTCGACGCCCGTCGCCCGGTGCACGTAGCGCGGGCAGTTCGGCCACACCCGCTCGACATCGATGCGCACCACGAGCTGCGCGCCCTCGAAGGACGCCAGCAGCTCGGGGTCGTCGCTGACGCCGGCCTGGCCCTGCACGCGCATCCGGTCGGGCTCCTCGACGTCGATGAACAGCAGCCCGACCCGCGGGTCCGCCTGGATCGCTCCGAGGCTGCGGAACATCCCGTTGCCGTCGTAGGACGGCAGGGCCAGCGTCGTGCGGTCGAGGACCCGCACGAAGCCCGGCACGCCGCCCTTGTAGGAGACGTCCGGCCAGCCGTGCTTGTCGACGGTGGCGAGGTACACCTGCGGGCAGCGGGCCACGAGCGCCTGGTCGGTGGCGGTGAGGTGGTCGTGGACGGTCACCTGCTCGAGCCGGTCGGCGAGGCGCCGGCTGTCGAAGCGGTCCTGCAGGGCGCGCGCCTGCTCGCCGTACATCGGCGTGGTCATCAGGTGGCGTCGGGGTCCCAGGGCGCCGGCTCGCCGGCCGCCAGCGGTGCACCGGCACGCTTGACCGGACGGCCGACGGCCGGGTCGAGGTCCTCGTCGCTGAACAGGTGCTTCTGGACGAACGTCCGGGGGTGCAGCGAGGCGAGGTCGACGTCGCCGAGCTCGGGTCCGAGCTCGCTCTTGAGGTCATCGGTCATGCCCTTGACGTAGAGCCGGACCTTGCGCAGCGTGCGGCCGGCCTCGGCGGCCACCTTCGGCAGCCGCTCCGGGCCGAGCACGAACAGGCCCAGCACGAGGATCACGGCGAGCTCGCCGATCCCCAGGTTGTCGAACCCCATCGCGCCTCCCCGGCAGTCCCGCTCAGGGTACGGCCGCGCCACCGTCCGCGGAGGTCGGGACGGTGGCGGGCAGGTGAGCGCTACTCGGCCTTGCGGTCCTGCAGGACGACGTCGGCGGTGCGGGTCTGGCCGTTGCGGACGTAGGTGACCGTCACGGACTCGCCGATCTTGTTGTCGCGGATCGCCAGGATGAGCTCGTCGACGCTGGTCACCTCGGTGTCCTCGACCTTCACGATCAGGTCGTTGGCCTGCAGGCCGGACCGGTCGGCGGGCCCGGCGGGGGTCACCTCGCGCACCAGCGCGCCACGCCGGTCGCTCTGCTCGCTGCTGACCGTGGTCGCGGCCACGCCGATGCTCGGGTGGGTCGCCCGCCCGGTGCGGATGATCTCCTCGGCGACGCTCTTGGCCTCGTCGATCGGGATCGCGAAGCCGACGCCGATGCTGCCGCTCGCGGTCTCGCCGCCGAACAGCCCGCCGCCGCCGCCGAGGGTCGCGATCGCGGAGTTGATGCCGATGACCTCGCCGCGGGCGTTGACCAGGGCGCCACCGGAGTTGCCCGGGTTGATCGCGGCGTCGGTCTGGATCGCGTTGAACAGCGGGTTGCTGCTCGCGCCGTCCTCGGCCGGCACGTTCACGGTGCGGTTGAGGGCGCTGACGATGCCGGTGGTGACGGTGCCCGACAGGCCCAGCGGCGAGCCGATGGCGATGACCGGGTCGCCGACGACCAGGGCGCGGGACTGGCCGAGCGCGGCGGCCGGCAGCGCCTGGCCGGCCTTCACCTGAATGACGGCGAGGTCGGTGATCGGGTCGAGGCCGACGATCTGCGCGGGCAGCTCCTGCTCGGCGCCGTCGAAGGTCACGGTGATCTGGCCGCCGTCCGCCGCCGCCGCGACCACGTGGTTGTTGGTGAGGATGTAGCCGTCGCTGCGGATGACGACGCCCGAGCCGGTCCCCTGCGACCCGCCGCCGCTCACGGCGATGCTGACGGTGCTCTGCATGACCTTCGCGGCGATGCCGGCGACGGAGTCGGGGGCGCGGTCGACCGTCGCGCTGGTGCTCGAGCCGCTCCCCAGGCTCGCGGTCGGGTCGAGCAGGTCCTGGTCCTGGGTCCGGGCACCGATGACGCCGCCCGCGCCGCCGGCGACCAGCGCGGTCGCGAGCACGGCGGCGGCCAGACG
>JAOPVV010000091.1 GCA_025966005.1 Frankiales bacterium | reverse complement strand
CCATCCCGTCGTCCTCCCCGCCCGCCGACGTAGCGACCGGGCCCGCGACCCCGCTCGGGGCCTCACCGCCGCGGCGCCTGCGCGTGCCGTCGATCGGGGTCGACACGGAGCTGGTCGGCCTCGGGCTGCAACCGGACGGCTCGCTCGAGGTCCCGCCTGCGGCGTTCCCCGTCGGCTGGTACACCGGCGGGCCGGCACCGGGCGAGCTCGGCCCGGCCGTGCTGGCCGGGCACGTCGACTACGCCGGGAGCGCCGGGGTCTTCGCCGACCTCGGCGACCTCCGGCCCGGCGCGCAGGTCCTGGTGGACCGGCAGGACGGCAGCACGGCCGTGTTCCGGGTGACGCGCGTCCACCAGGTCGGCAAGGCCGCATTCCCCACCGCGGCGGTCTACGGCGACCTCGACCACGCGGGCCTGCGCCTGATCACCTGCGGCGGCGACTTCTCCCGCCGGGCCGGCAGCTACGAGGACAACGTCATCGCCTACGCCGAGCTGGTGGAGAGCGCCTGAGCGTCCTGTCAGACCCCGGGTGGAGGGTCAGGGCATGTGCGAGGCCGCCGGGTGCGATCGACAGGCTCCGCGCGTGGGCTGTGCGGGAGGCACGACAAGCAGACCCGGCGACACGGCTCCGTCCAACCGGACAGGAGCCTGCAGACCTGCGCCGCCGAGGGCTGCGAGAGGCAGGCAGTTACCCGGGGCTGGTGCCACGGCCACTACCTGCGCTGGTCGCGCGCCGGCACGACCAGCGACGGTGTTCCGCTGGACCGGCGTCCGCCCGCGCTGTGCGACGTCGCGGACTGCAGCCGTCCGCACCACAGCCACGGCCTCTGCCGGTCGCACCTGGAGCGAGCACGCCGGCACGGCGACGTCGATCCCGAACGGCCGGTGAGTCGCCGCCCACCTGGCGGCGGGTCGATCTCGCACGGCTACCGCAAGGTGATCGTCCCGGTCGACCTGCTGCCGCTGACGCGCGGCGAGCGCAACGTGCTGCAGCACCGGCTGGTGATGGCCGTGCTGCTCGGTCGGCCGCTCGAGCCTGCGGAGGTCGTCCACCACCTCAACGGGGACCGGCTCGACAACCGGCCCGCGAACCTCGAGCTGTGGTCGGTGGACCAGCCCAAGGGGCAGCGCGTCACCGACAAGGTGCGCTTCGCGTTGGAGCTGCTCGAGCTCTACCACCCCGACGCAGCCGCCGCGGCCCGGCTCGCACTGCTTGACGACTCCCTGGACGCAGAAGGACCCGCTGACTCTTAGTAGTCAGCGGGTCACTCTACGTACCCCCGAGCGGATTCGAACCGCCGCTACCGCCGTGAGAGGGCGGCGTCCTAGGCCGCTAGACGACGGGGGCCTGGAACTTTCCTTGCCATGCTATCCGAGCCGAGGGCTCGAAGTGAAACGCTGGGGTACCTGGACTCGAACCAAGACTAACGGAACCAGAAACCGCCGGGCTGCCAATTACCCCATACCCCATGGAGCGCGCCGAGGGCATGCCCTCGTCGGTCCGCGGGAGAGACTACCGGACGTCCGACCCGCACGCGGCAGCAGCAGCCCGCAGGCGCCGCAGCGACCGCTCGCGACCGAGCAGCGCGATCGACTCGTCGAGCGGCGGAGCGATCGCTCGTCCGCACACGGCCGCGCGCAGCGGCAGGTACGCCTTGTTCCGCTTGAGGCCGAGCCCACCCTCGAGCAGGGCGCCGTCGACGGCCGCCTGCACCGCCGGGGCCGTCCACTCGACAACCCCCTCGAGCGCGTCCGCGGCGGCCGTGAGCACCGGGCCGTTGGCCTCGGTGAGGGCCTTGGCCGCCGCCGCCTCCTCCACCTCGAAGTCGGCCTCCGGGACGAACAGGAACCGCACCAGCTCGGGCAGCTCGGACAGCAGGGCCACCCGGGTCTGGACGGCCGGCACCATCGCGTTCACCAGGGCCAGCTCGGCCTCGGTGGGCATCGGGCTCACGAGCCCGGACCGCTGCAGGAACGGCAGGGACCGCTCGACGAAGTCGGCGGCGGACAGCTCGCGCACGTAGTGGCCGTTGAGCCAGGCCAGCTTGTCGAGGTCGAAGACCGGCCCGACCGTGTTGACCCGCGACCAGTCGAACGTCTCGGACATCCGGGCGAAGTCGAAGACCTCCTCACCCCCGGGCACCGAGTAGCCCAGCAGCCCCAGGAAGTTCAGCAGCGCCTCCGGCAGGTAGCCCTGCTCGGCGAACCAGGTCAGCCGGGCTGCCGGGTTCTTCCGCTTGGAGATCTTGCTCTTGTCGACGTTGCGCAGCAGCGGCATGTGGGCGAACGCCGGGCGCTCCCAGCCGAGCCAGTCGAACAGCAGCAGGTGCTTGGGGGTCGAGGAGATCCACTCCTCGCCGCGCACGACGTGGGTGATGCCCATGAGGTGGTCGTCGACGACGACGGCCAGGTGGTAGGTCGGGAAGCCGTCGGCCTTGAGGATCACCTGGTCGTCCGGGTGCGGCGCCGCGACCTCGCCGCGGATGAGGTCGACGAAGTGCAGCGGCGGGTCCTCGGGCACCAGCATCCGCACGACCGGCGTCTCCTGGTAGCCGGGCAGCTCGGCCCGCTGCTCGGCGGTCTTGCCGACGCACAGCCGGTCGTAGCCGGTCGGGAGCTTGCGCTTCTGCTGGTCCTCGCGCATCTCGGTCAGCCGCGCGGAGGTGCACCAGCACAGGTAGGCGTGGCCCTCGGCGAGCAACCGGTCGACGTGCGGCTTGTAGGTGTCGAGCCGCTCGCTCTGGCGGTACGGCGCGTACGGGCCGCCCTTGTCGGGGCCCTCGTCCCAGTCGAGCCCGAGCCAGCTGAGGGTGTCGTAGACCTGCTGCTCGCTGTCGGCCTGGAAGCGCGCGCGGTCGGTGTCCTCGACGCGCAGCACGAACTGGCCGCCCTGCTGGCGGGCGAAGGCCAGGTTGAACAGCGACATGTACGCCGTGCCGACGTGCGGGTCGCCGGTCGGCGAGGGGGCGACCCGGACGCGCACGCTCATCGCTGCACCACCGGGTTCGACAGGGTGCCGAGGCCCTCGATCGACACCTCGACGGTGCTGCCGGGCTCGAGCGGTCCGACGCCGGCCGGCGTGCCGGTCAGCACGACGTCGCCGGGGAGCAGGGTCATGAACGAGGTGATGAACGCCAGGACCGTCGGGACGTCGTGGAGCAGGTCGCGGGTGTTGCCGTCCTGGCGCAGCACCTCGTCGACCTCGCAGCGCACCCGCAGGTTGGCCGGGTCGAGCTCGGTCTCGATCCACGGCCCGAGCGGGCAGAACGTGTCGTGGCCCTTGCCGCGGGTCCACTGCGCGTCGCTCTTCTGCTGGTCGCGGGCGGTGACGTCGTTGGCGGCGGTGTAGCCCCAGACGTGCGCCAGCGCGTTCTCGACCGTGAGGTCGCGCGCCGGACGGCCGATGACGACGGCGAGCTCGGCCTCGTGGTCGACCCGCCCGACCCCGGCCGGGAGCCGGATCGGGTCGCCGGGGCCGATGACGGAGGTCGCCGGCTTGAGGAAGACGGTCGGCACGCCGTCGCCCGAGCCGCTGCCGGTCAGGCCCGACATCTCCTTCACGTGGTCGGCGTAGTTCTTGCCGATGCAGACCACGTTGATCGGCTGCACCGGAGCGAGCAGGCGCACCGAGGACAGGTCGAGCACCTCTCCGGTCGGCGTCGGGTCGAACAGCGGGTGGCCGTTGAGCGGCGCGACCGCGAGCTGGGACAGGTCGTCGCCGGCCCCCTGGACCAGGCCGTACGAGATCTCACCGGACCGGGCGAAGCGGGCGATGCGCACGCGGAGGGACCTCTCAGGAGCCGGACGGGGTACGTCCGTCACGCTACCGGGGCCGAGGCGCTCACTCCGGGCGCGCGGGCGCCTCGACGCCGGACCGCAGCAGGCCGCTGGTGTAGGCCTCCTCCAGCGCCTGCCAGGACGCCGCGATGACGTTCTCGTGGACGCCGACGGTGTCCCACTCGCTCGTGCCGTCGCTGGTCTCCACCAGCACGCGCGTGACCGCGTCCGTGCCGTGCTCGCCGCTGACGATGCGCACCTTGTAGTCGACGAGCTCGAGCCGGGCGAGCTCGGGGTACAGCGACTGCAGCGCCGACCGCAGGGCGGTGTCGAGGGCGTTGACCGGGCCGTTGCCCTCCCCCGTCGCGACGATCCGCTCGCCCTTGGCGTGCAGCTTCACGGTCGCCTCCGAGACGACGGCGCCAGCGCGCATCTCGACGATCACCCGCCAGGACTCCAGGTCGAAGTAGACCGGCCGCTGCCCCATCTCCCCGCGCAGCAGCAGCTCGAAGCTCGCCTCGGCGGCCTCGAAGCTGTAGCCGACCGACTCGAGGTCCTTCACCCGGTCGATGACCCGGGCGACGGTGTCGCGGTCGGGCTCGAGGCCGAGCGCCTTGCCCTTGAGCTCGATCGTCGCCCGGCCGGCGAGCTCGCTGACGAGCAGCCGCATGTCGTTGCCGACCACCGCGGGGTCGACGTGCTGGTACAGGTCCGGGTCGGCCTTGATGGCGCTGACGTGCAGGCCCGCCTTGTGCGCGAAGGCGCTCGAGCCCACCCACGGCTGGTGCGGGTCGGGCGCGATGTTCGCGACCTCGGCCACGGCGTGGGAGACCCGGCCGAGCTCGACCAGCCGGCCGGCGGGGAGCACCTGGCGGCCGAGCTTGCCCTCGAGCGCCGCCACGATGCTGAACAGGTCGGCGTTGCCGCAGCGCTCGCCGTACCCGTTCGCCGTGCCCTGGACGTGGGTGGCGCCGGCGTCGATCGCGGCGAGCGAGTTGGCGACGGCGCACGAGGTGTCGTCGTGGGCGTGGATGCCGACCCGCAGCCCGGTCGCGACGACGTGCGCCACGACCTCCGACAGCTGGTAGGGCAGCATCCCGCCGTTGGTGTCGCAGAGCACCGCGACGTCCGCGCCGGCCTCGGCCGCGACCCGCAGGACCTCCAGCGCGTACGCCGGGTCGGCCGCGTAGCCGTCGAAGAAGTGCTCGGCGTCGAGGAACACCCGCTGGCCCTCGCCGCGCAGGTGGGCGACGCTGTCGCGCACCATCGCGAGGTTCTCCTCGCGCGTGGTGCGCAGCGCCCGCTCGACGTGCCGGACGTCGGACTTGGCGACGAGCGTGACGACCCCCGCGCCCGACTCCCGCAGGTGGGCGAGGTCCGCCGCAGCGTCGCCCCCCGGTCGACGGGTGGAGCCGAACGCCGTCAGCTGCGCGGTGCGCAGGCCCAGCTCAGTGCGGGCCCGCCGGAAGAACTCGGCGTCCTTGGGGTTCGCGCCCGGCCAGCCGCCCTCGATGAAGCCGACCCCGAGGTCGTCGAGGTGCCGGGCGATCGCCAGCTTGTCGTTGACCGACAGGGACATGCCCTCGCGCTGGGCGCCGTCGCGCAGGGTCGTGTCGTAGACGTGCAGGTCGCTCATCGTGCTTCCATTCCCTTGATGCGACTTCGTCTACAGGATGCCGCCTCGACGGCCTCGCAGGAGGCGTTG
>JAOPVV010000058.1 GCA_025966005.1 Frankiales bacterium | reverse complement strand
GGCGATCTCGTCGCGCACCTCGCCGAGGTCGAGGGCCGACGTGGCCGCGGGCCGCGGGTCGACGACCGGCGCGGACAGGACCTGCGTGCGGGCCGGTGCGTCAGCGTGCTGCACCCGCTCGAGCAGGCGGCGCGCCGCGGCGGTGTCGAGGCGCTGCTCGGGGTCCTTGGTGAGCAGGCCGTCGATGACCGGTTCGAGCGGGCCCGCCAGGGCGAACGGCGCGTGCTCGCCGGTGGCGACCGCGGCGACCGTGATCAGCGGCTCGCCGCCGTCGTACGGCGGACGGCCCTCGACGGCGGTGAACAGCGTGGCCCCCAGCGACCACAGGTCGGACGGCGGCCCGAGCGGCTGACCGCGCAGCCGCTCCGGGGCGATGTAGGCGGGCGAGCCGAGCAGCATCCCGGTGTGGGTCAGCGACGACGCGTCGCCGGTGCTCGTGGCGATCCCGAAGTCGGTGAGCACGACGCGCCCGTCGTCGGCGAGCATGACGTTGGACGGCTTGACGTCGCGGTGCAGCACGCCCTGCCGGTGTGCGGCCTCGAGCGCGCCGAGCAGCGCGAGCCCGACCTGGGCCACCGCCTGCGGCGACAGCGGCCCGTCCGCCCGGACGACCTGCGCGAGCGTCCGGGCCTCGACCAGCTCCATGACCAGGTAGGGCGAGCCGTCCTGCTCGACGACGTCGAAGACCGTCACGGCGCTCGGGTGGTCGAGCTGGGCCGCGGCCCGCGCCTCCCGCCGGGTGCGCTCCCGCAGCACCTCCCGGTCCTCGGACGACAGCCCGGGCGGGAAGGTGACCTCCTTGACCGCCACCTCGCGCCCGAGCAGCTCGTCGTGCGCGCGCCAGACGGTGCCCATGCCCCCCTCGCCGAGCGGGGACAGCAGGCGGTAGCGACCGGCAACGAGCCGTTCCTGGCGGGTGTCCACGCCGCACCCCTACCCGCTGAGGGGTCGGGAACCGCCCGCACCGGCCTACCCGGGGTCCGACGGCGGCCGGGGGCGCCCTCGCTGCGCGATCTGGCGCTCCAGGGTGTCCAGCCCGTCGCGGGCCGCCTCGAGGGCCTGCGACAGGTCGCCGTCGTCGTCGCTCTCGCGCCGGCGGTGCTTGTGGGCGTCGTCCAGGCTGGTCACCTTCTTCGCCCTCGCCGGCGTCGCCGCCCTCGGCAGCATCGGCGCGGTCGGATCGGCGCTCGGTGCCGCCACCGTCATGAGGGGTGCGGGCGCCGGACTGGCTGCCGGGGCTGGCGGTGCCCGGGCTGTCGCCGCGGGGGCCGTACCCGGCCGGACCACGGCAGCGGCGTCCGAGGACAAGCCGCGCAAGAGCGGCAAGGTCGCCGCCGCCCAGGTCAAGCACCTCGACGTCGCCCGCGGAGCCGAGTCGCTCGGCGACCGCTCGCCGACCTGGCGCCTGCCCGGCTCGTCGCGGGTGGACGCCTGGGGTCGTCGCTGGCCGGCGCTGGTCGGCCCGGTCTCGCCGCTGGTCGCCCGCCTGATGACCGACGGGGCGTACCTGCGGGCGATGCTCGGGTCCGTCGAGCCCACTGTCGTGCTGTCCGCCGTGGCCGCCGCGGTCGTGGCCGGCGCCCAGACCGGTGCGCTCGCCGCCCCGGCGGCCGGCGCCGTCGGCATCATCACCGCGGCGATCGCGGCCTGGTTCGTGCCGTTCATCACCGACGACCAGGACGCGAGCGAGGGCGCCGAGCTGCGTGCGGTGCACGCCCGCCTCGCCGCCATGGAGGAGCTCCTCGGCCAGCTGACCGCAGCCTCGGTCCCGCAGCAGCGAGCGGTCGCGACCCGGGCCCGCAAGGCACCGCGCGACAACGCCTGACCGCGGCGGCGCCTGCCGGGATCGCCGGTCGCCGGCGATGACTCCTCGCCCCCGCCGACGTCCACCAGGCAGAGCAGCCCGGTCGGGACCGCCGACCGGACGGAGAGGACCCCGCCATGAAGCACCAGATCGTCCCCAACCTGTGGCTCGACACCGAGGCCGAGCAGGCCGCCGCGTTCTACACGTCGGTGTTCCCGAGCTCGCGGGTCGTCGGCACCACCCGCTACACCGAGGCCGGCCCGGGTGAGCCGGGCACCGTCATGACCGTCGAGTTCGAGCTGGACGGCCAGCGGTTCGTCGGCATCAACGGCGGACCGCAGTTCCCGTTCACCGAGGCCGTCTCGTTCCAGATCACCTGCGACACCCAGGAGGAGCTCGACCGCTACTGGGACGCCCTGACCGACGGCGGTCAGGAGGTCCAGTGCGGCTGGCTCAAGGACCGCTTCGGCCTGTCGTGGCAGGTCGTCCCCACAGGCATGCAGGAGCTGTTCGACGACCCGGACCAGGGACGCGTCGACCGCGCGATGACGGCGATGCTCGGCATGGTCAAGCTCGACATCCGGGCCCTGCAGGAGGCTGCGGACGGCATCGGCGCCCGCTGAGAGGTGCTGCCGGTCAGGCGAACAGCGCGCGGGACCGGTCGGCGACCACCTGCGGCGCCTCCTCGGGCACGAAGTGGCCGACGCCCGGGAGCACCTCGAGCGACATGTCGTCGGCGTGCTCCTCGAAGCCCTCGAGCAGCCGGCCGCTCGCGACCGGGTCGTGCGCGCCCACGACGAGCCGGGTCGGGACGGTCAGCCGCTGCGACAGGTAGCGGCCGGCCATCACCCGCGGCCCCTCGTGCAGCAGGAAGCTGCGGTACAGCGCGACGGTCGCGCGGGCCCTGGCCGGCTCGCGCAGCACCTCCCCGTACGTCCGCAGGTCCGAGCCGAGGTCGGCGCGGCTGCCGGCGCGGATGACCTGCTCGACGACCCCCGGCCACCGGACGAGCGCCCGGCCGAGCAGCGGTGTCGACAGCGGCGCCTGGTAGGCCAGGCGCCACGCGTCGAGGGCGGCGGCGGGCCGTGCGCGCTGGAACGGGTGCGGGATGCCCAGAGCGAGGAAGGCCGAGAACCGCTCCGGGGCGCGCAGGCAGGCCAGGAAGCCGGCCCAGCCACCCCAGTCGTGACCGACCAGTCCGACCTGCGGCAGGTCGAGGACGTCCAGCAGCCCGAGCAGGTCGGTGGCGAGCTGCTCCTTGTCGTACCCGGACGCCGGCGCGTCGGTCCAGCCGTGCCCGCGCAGGTCGGGCATCACGAGGCGGAAGTGCGGCGCCAGCAGCGGGACCACCCGGTGCCAGCAGTACCAGTGCTGCGGCCAGCCGTGCAGCAGCACCAGCGGCGGGCCGGAGCCGGCCTCCGCGACGTGCACGCGCAGCCCGTCGACCAGCACGTGGCGGGAGCGGACACCGTCGACGCGGGGCAGGCTCATCGGGCCACTGTGCCGCAGTACGGTGCGGGCCGACGCCGAGGGGGCACCGCATGGACGGCACGGGCGAGCAGCGCGTCACCTACCTGGTGATCGACGGCGAGAACCTCGACGCGACGCTCGGGGTGAACCTGCTGGGCCACCGGCCGGCGCCCGACGAGCGGCCGCGCTGGGAGCGGGTGCTCGAGTTCGCCCAGCGCACCTGGAACCAGCCGGTCAAGGCGCTGTTCTTCCTCAACGCGACGTCGGGCAACCTGCCGATGCCGTTCATCCAGGCCCTGACGGCCATGGGTCTGCGGCCCGTCCCGCTGTCCGGGCCGCCCGGGATGAAGGTCGTGGACGTCGGCATCCAGCGGATGCTCGACGCGATCGTCGACCGTGACGCCGACGTCGTCCTGGGCAGCCACGACGGCGACTTCCTGCCTCAGGTCACCTCGCTGCTCACGGGCGGGCGTCGGGTGGCGCTGCTCGGCTTCACCGAGTTCCTCAACTCCGGCTACACCGAGCTCGCGGCGTCCGGGCTGCAGGTCTTCGACCTCGAGACCGACGCCCGGGCGTTCAACAAGGTGCTGCCGCGTGTCCGCATCATCGACATCGCCAGCTTCGACCCGACCGCCTACCTCTGATCCGACCACCTAGCCCGGGACAGCGCCGACGTACTGCCAGCCGTCGTCGCGGACGAACCGGCTGACCTCGTGCACGACGCCCGACGCCGCGTGCGCGCGGAACTCCACCGTCCCCTCGGTGTCGAACAGCCCGCCGTCGCTGCGGGCCAGGACCTCCAGACGCAGCCAGTGCTCGTCGGGGTCCAGCACCAGCCGACGCGGCCGGGTCGAGGCGTGCCAGCTCCGCAGCAGGTACGCCGCGTCGCCGACGGCGAACGCGCTGTACCGCGAGCGCATCAGCTGCTCGGCGGTCGCCGCGGTCGCCGCGCCGGCGTGCAGCCGCCCGCAACAGGCGTCGAGGGCCGGTCCGGTCCCGCAGGGGCAGCGCACCCCTCCAGTGTCGCTGCCGGTGTCACCGCAGCCGGTCGGGGGAGGACGCCGGCATGAGCAGGCCGGTCGAGCGCACACCCGACGGGCGCTACGTGGTGGTCGACGGCCGCCGCTGGCGCGCCACCGACCCCGACCTGCCGGAGGACGTCGCGGCCATCCTGCGCTCGGAGCTGATGAGCGCCCGCCGGGCGGTGGGTGCCGCGCTCAAGGCGGACGACGGCGGCGCGGAGGCGACCGCCCGGGCGCGGGTGCATCGG
>JAOPVV010000035.1 GCA_025966005.1 Frankiales bacterium | reverse complement strand
GCAAGCCCAAGAAGAAGGTCTGCCAGTTCTGCAAGGACAAGGTGACCTACGTCGACTACAAGGACACCGGCACCCTGCGCAAGTACATCTCGGACCGCGGGAAGATCCGCGCGAGCCGGGTCAGCGGGAACTGCCGTCAGCACCAGCGCGACGTCGCCATGGCCGTGAAGAACAGCCGTGAGATGGCGCTGCTGCCCTACACCTCGACGGCGCGCTGACATGGCGTCGACGATGAAGCTCATCCTCACCCAGGACGTCGGCGGCCTCGGTGCCCCCGGCGACGTGGTCGAGGTCGCTCCCGGCTACGGCCGCAACTACCTCGTCCCGCAGGGCCTGGCGATCCTGGCCACCCGCGGTGCCGAGAAGCAGATCGCCACGATCCGCCGGGCCCGCGAGGTCCGCGAGGTCCGCGACCTGGGCCACGCGCAGGAGATCAAGGGCCAGCTCACCGGGCTCACGGTCACCCTGCCGGCGCGCTCCGGTGACGGCGGCCGCCTGTTCGGCTCGATCACGTCCGCGGACGTCGTCGACGCCGTCAGCAAGGCGGGCGGCCCGAAGCTCGACCGTCGCCTCATCACGATCGGCTCGCCGATCAAGTCCCTGGGCGCGCACTCCGTGAGCGTCAAGGTGCACCCCGAGGTCGAGGCCACGATCGCGCTGAACGTGGTCGCCTCCAAGTAGTCCTGCTCCACCCGTCCGGCCCGGTCTCCCGCGAGGGAGCCGGGCCGTTCGGCGTCTGCGGGGCGGGCGTCGCCGGGTGCGCGTCCCCGGCCCGGCGCGGCGCGGTCGTGCGTCCTGCGTCCTGCGGGCGGCGTTGCGGCTCCACGCTCACGCCGCAGGACGCAAGGACGACGACCGGCCGTCAGCCGAAGGAGTAGAGCAGCTGCCCGGTGGTGCCGGCGTTGCCGAAGTGCAGCGTCGCCGGTCCGCGCCGCTGCTCGAGCGCCTCGAGCATGACCTGGCACTGGTCGCCGAAGGTGCGGTAGCCGCGGGCCGCCAGCACCAGCAGCGGCCGTGACCCGGTGCGGGCGTCGAGCCGGCCGGCGACCTCCACCGGGTCGGCGGCCGCCTGGCGCGCGGCGTAGTCGACCCAGTCGACCCGCTCGGGCCGGCCGAGCGTCGGGTAGACCAGCCCCTCGTACGACGGCCCGAGCAGCCGCTGCACCGGCGGGGCGAGCTGGTCCGGGCAGTAGGCGACGACCGCGCCGGGGCCGGCGACCGCACGGACGGCCCGGGCCACTTGCTCGGCGGACGAGCGGGACACCCCGGTCGCGGGCACGCCGGTCGACACCCCGACGGCGGCGAGCAGCCCGAGCGCCACCAGCGGCAGGCGGGGGCCGGGCAGGGCCAGCGCGCCGAGCCCGGCCGCGACGGCGACGAGCGGCACGGCGACCGCGGTGTAGCGCCCGGTGTAGGCACCACCCAGGACGGCGGTCTGGGTCCAGGCGAGCAGCAGCGCCCCGAGACCGACGACCACCAGCGCCCGGGCCGCCCGCGACCGGAGGGCGCCGAACACGATCAGCGGCAGCAGCACGGCGACGAGCAGGTACCGACTCGCGTCTGGCCCACCGCCCCAGAAGGTCGGCGTCCGGAGCAGGTCGAGCACCCCCGGCGGGGTGGCCCACGGGGCTCCGGTGTGCGCCGCCTGGAACAGCAGGGTCGGCAGCCACGGCAGGAACAGCGCCCCGCCGAGCAGCAGCGCCCCGACGACGCTCAGCTCGGGGCGGGACCGTCGCAGGGCGCCCGGCAGGTGCCACAGCCCGACGAGGGCGAGCAGGAACAGCGACCAGTAGTGGGTGAGCAGCAGGGCAGCGACGACCAGGCCGAGACCGAGCACCCGGGCGCGGGTCGGCGCCGCGCGGACGTCGAGCAGCAGCAGGGCGCCGGCCATCACGAGCACGCTGACCAGCAGGTACATCCGGGTCTCGGAGCCGAAGCGCATCGTCCACGGCAGGACGGCCGTGACGACGACCGCGGCCCGTCCGCCCCCGGTGCCGCCGAGCCGCCGGCCGAGCAGCCGGGCCAGCGCCAGCAGCGCCGGCACCATCGCGACGGTGAGCAGCCGGACCGCCCAGGTGCCCTCGCCGAACGCGGCCGTCCAGGCGTGCAGCAGCAGGTAGTACAGCGGCGGGGCGCCGTCGACGCGCAGCGCGTCCTGCAGCTGCGACAGCGGCAGCGTCGCGATCTCGACCGACAGCGCCTCGTCGAGCCACAGCGGCCCGCCGGTCAGTCCGGCGACCAGGCCGGCCGCGAGGCCGGCGAGCGAGAGCCAGACCAGGACGAGCCCCGGTCGCCCGTCCAGCCAGGTCGTCGCCCCCCGCTCGGCCCGGTGGGTGGCGGTGCCCGGCGTGGCGGCGGTCGTCAGGCGGCGTCCCGCTGCCGGCGCGGCAGGACCGGGGCGTCGCGCCCCGTCCGGGACCCGGCCGTCGTCGGCCGGTCGGCCGGGAGGACGGCGGACGGCTGCTGCACCGTCTCGTGGTAGTCCTCCTCCACGTTGACCGTCCAGACGTCGTGCTGCGCGCCGGTGACGATGTTGTCGACCGACAGCATCGCGGTGAGCATCGAGTGGTCCTGGTTGTTGTACCGGTGCATGCCGTTGCGCCCGACCGGGTGGACGTTCGGCACGGTCTCGGCGAGCCATGCGCGCAGGACGTCGACGCGCTCGGCGTAGCCCTCGTCGTACACCGGGTAGGCCTTCGGGACGCGGACGACGTAGCCCGCCTGCACCTGCTCGGTGCCGGCGAGGCGGAGCTGCGCGATCTCGCGCTTGCCGAGCTCGATCAGGTCCTCGTCGCTGGCCTCCCACAGGTCGTCGCCCTGCGACACGAAGTACTCCAGGCCCAGGCAGGTGTAGCCGTCCTTGACGAGCTCCGGCGACCAGGACCCGAAGTTCTGCACCCGGCCGACCCGCACACCGGGCTCGTGGACGTAGATCCAGTTGTCCGGGAAGCCGGCCTCGACCGGCACGACCAGCGCGACGGTGAGGAAGTCGCGGAACGACAAGCCGTTCGCGGCGGCCAGCACCGCGGCCGGCGGCGGGGGGTCCATGGCCCGGACGAGCGCGGGCATCGGCATGGACGAGATGACCGCGGCCGCCGGCAGCACGCTGCCGTCGGTGAGCACGACGGTGTGCGCGCGTCCGCCGGAGTGCCGGACCGCAGCGACCTCGGCCTGCATGCGGATCTCGCCGCCGTCGGCCAGCACGAGGTCACGGGCGCGGTCCCACATCATCCCGGGGCCCAGGCGCGGGTACTGGAACTCCTCGATCAGCGTGGTGATCTGCTCGTCCTTGCGGCCGAGGCCGAAGGCCGAGGTGACCGCGTTGAGCAGCGACAGGTTCTTGATCCGCTGCGCCGCCCAGTCGGCCTGGATGTCGGTCGCCGGCACGCCCCACACCTTCTCGGTGTAGGTCTTGAAGAAGAACCGGTACAGGCGCCAGCCGAAGCGGGCCGCGACCCAGCCCTCGAAGTGGGACTGGTCCTTCGGCGGCCGCACCCGCACCAGCGCGTACGACAGCACGCAGCGGACCGCCTCGAGCACGCCGAGCCCGAACAGCGCGTTGAACGGCTTGAGCGGGTAGTCGAACAGCTTCCCGCGGTACAGGATCCGTGACATCCGCGGCCGCATGAGGAAGTCCTCGTCCGGCAGCACCTCGTGCCAGAACGCCTCCACCTCGGGCACCTTGGTGAAGAACCGGTGCCCGCCGAGGTCGAAGCGCCAGCCGTCGCGCTCGACCGTGCGGCTGATGCCGCCGACGCTGTCGGTCGCCTCGACGACCGTCACGTCGACGCCGGCCTGACGCAGGCGCACCGCGGCGGTCAACCCGGCCGGACCGGCGCCGACGACGACGACCGGGCCGGCGGCCGGGGGGCAGGGACGGTCGGGGGTCTGCACGGGGGACTGCTCCTCGGTCGGGACGGGGGACGGCGTCGATCGTCTCGTGCGCGGCCCCGCCGGGGTGTGCCGGGGCGACGAGAGGCCGGTCACGCCGGCACCGGGGACAGCGCGGCGAACGGGCGGCCGTGCGAGGACCACGTCTCCTGCACGGCGAGGCCGGCGGCGGCCGCCGCC
>JAOPVV010000019.1 GCA_025966005.1 Frankiales bacterium | reverse complement strand
GGTGTCGCAGGTGCTGTACGGCGACAACTTCTCCGGTTCGGACGTGCACGAGGGTGACCTGACCGATGGTCTGGGTCTGAGCACGGCTGACCAGGAGGCGATCCGGTTCCGCAACGCGCTGGGTCTGATGCAGTTCGACGACCTGGACGCCACGCACGGCGTCGGTGACCCGTCGCTGGCGCAGGAGCCCGGTCAGGGCACCGACGCCGTCGTCAAGGCCGGCTGACCCAGCCACACGCCCTTCGGCACGACGACAGCGGCGCGACCGGGTGAGAGCCAGGTCGCGCCGCTGACGTCGTGCAGGGCAGTCGGTCCTCAGTCGCGCGCGGCGGCGGGGCGCCTGGACCACGGCCCGAGGAACAGTGCCAGGAAGGCGGCACCGCCCGCGACCCCGAGCCCGAGGGCCCCGAGCGCCCAGCCGAGACCGGAGCGCTCGATGTCGAGAGCGGAGTCCAGCGAGGCCGAGCCGGGTCCCAGGAGGGCCAGCACGACGGCGGCGCCGCCGACGACGGCGACGTACTCCCAGCCGCCCTTGAACACGAAGAAGCCCTTGCCCCGGTGGTCGGTGAAGGCCGCCACGAGCATCAGGCCGACGTACGCCGCGACCGCGAGGGGAGTGAGCAGGCCCACGGTGAGCAGCGTCCCCGCCACGATCTCGTTGGTGGCGGCGGCGCGTGCGTGCAGGGGGCCGGGGCGCAGGCCCAGGGACTCGAACCAGCCGGCGGTGCCGCTGAGACCGCCGGAACCGAGGACCTTGTTCAGCCCGTGCGCGAGCAGCATCGGTCCGAGGACCAGGCGGAGCAGCAGTGCTGCGGTGTCGACGTCATTCACGGGTGTACCTCCCTCGCCCCGGCTCGGCCGGGTTCGGACGGTCGGCGAGACGGTGAGGTCGACGCCAGCCGGTTGACAGGCTAGACAGTACTTGTTGATCCTGTTGATGTGCCGCCCCCCGGTGGGCGTCGGCACCGGCCCGCTGCCCGAGGAGGCGCACGTGAGCGACGAGCTGCTCGTCGACATCGACGACGGTGTCATGGTCCTGACCATCAACCGGCCGGAGCGCAGGAACGCGCTCGACCTGGCGACCGCGGAGGCCCTGGCGTCCGCGCTGGACGAGCTCGACGGCCGCGAGGACGTGCGCGTCGGCGTCCTGACCGGCGCCGGCGGGTCGTTCTGCGCCGGGATGGACCTCAAGGCGTTCGCCGAGAGCGGCCAGCGTCCGGTCACGCAGTCCCGGGGCGGGCTGGGCATCGTGCGTCGCCCGCCCGTGAAGCCGGTCGTCGCCGCCGTCGAGGGCTTCGTGCTCGGCGGGGGTTTCGAGGTCGCCCTCGCCTGCGACCTCATCGTCGCGGCGCAGGACGCCGTGTTCGGTCTTCCGGAGGTCCAGCGCGGGCTGGTCGCCGCCGGGGGAGGGGCCATGAGGCTGGCCCAGCGCCTGCCCCACCACCTGGCGGTGGAGCTCCTGCTGACGGGGACCCGGCTCTCCGCCGAGCGCGCCCACCAGCTCGGCCTGGTCAACCGGCTGGCCGCTCCCGGCGAGGTGCTGTCGACCGCCGTCGAGCTGGCGCGGGTCGTCGCGCGCAGCGCGCCGATGGCCGTGGCCGCGACCAAGCGGATCGTGCTCGAGTCGCCCGGATGGCCCGCTGACGAGGCCTTCGCCCGTCAGGAAGTGATCACCAAGGTCGTCCGGGAGTCCGAGGACGCCCGCGAGGGCGCCCTCGCCTTCTCCGAGAAGCGACCGCCGGTCTGGAAGGGGAGGTAACGGTGACGACTGTGGTGGAGGTGCCGACGACACCGGCCGGCGTGGAGGCGGAGGTGCTCCGGCTCCGGGCTGAGGTCCGCGACTTCCTGCGGGAGGAGCAGGCGGCCGGGCGCTTCACCCCGCGCTGCGATGCGTGGCTGGCCGGCTGGGACGAGTCCTTCAGCCGTCGGCTGGCCGCGCGCGGCTGGCTGGGCATGACGCTGCCTGCGGAGTACGGCGGCCACGGCCGCAGCACGCTCGAGCGGTACGCGGTCACCGAGGAGCTGCTCGCCTCGGGGGCCCCCGTGGCCGCGCACTGGTTCGCCGACCGCCAGATCGGCCCGTCGCTGCTGCGCTACGGGACGGAGGCCCAGCGCCGTCGCTACCTGCCGGCCATCGTCCGCGGGGAGTGCTTCTTCGGCATCGGCATGAGCGAGCCGGACTCCGGCTCCGACCTCGCGTCGGTCCGCACGCGCGGCACGCGCACCGAGGGCGGCTGGCTGGTCGACGGCACCAAGGTGTGGACCAGCGGAGCGCACCACGCGCACGCGTTCTTCGTCCTGGCCCGTACCGCGCCGCTCGAGGAGGGTGGCAGCCGGCACGCCGGCCTGTCGCAGTTCGTCGTCCCGCTGGACTCCCCGGGCGTGACCATCCGCCCGATCGAGCTGCTCACCGGCGAGCACCACTTCAACGAGGTCGTGCTCGAGGGCGTCTTCGTCCCGGACGACATGGTGCTCGGGGAGATCGGCGACGGGTGGCACCAGGTCACCTCGGAGCTGGCCTTCGAGCGCAGCGGCCCCGAGCGCTTCCTGTCGACCTACCCCCTCCTGGCGGCGCTGGTGGGCGCGCTGGCCGAGCGGACGGACAGCGACGGCCAGCGCGACCTCGGTGCGCTGCTGGCCCGTCTGTGGACCCTGCGGCAGAGGTCGCTGCGCATCGCGGCGTCGTTGGCGGGCGGGGTGGCCCAGGAGGTGCCCGCGGCCCTGGTCAAGGACCTCGGCACGCGCTTCGAGGTCGAGGTCGTCGAGGCGGCTCGGCTGCTGCTGGACGTCGAGCCCGACCCGGGGTCGGCGACGACGCTCAGCCGCCTGCTGGCGGAGGCGGTGCTGCACGCACCGGGGTTCACGATCCGCGGCGGGACGAGCGAGATCCTGCGCGGGCTGGTCGCACGAGGGGTGGGGGTCCGATGACCGAGTCGACGCAGGAGGAGCTCGCGGCGCTGACCGCTGCCGCTCGGGACCTCCTCGAGGACCACTGCACGCCCGAGCGGCTCGCCGCGTCGGAGGGTCGGACCGACCTGGCCCTGTGGGCCCTGCTCGCCGAGGCCGGCTTCACGCACGTCGGCATCGCCGAGGACGCCGGCGGAAGCGGAGGCGGGATCGTCGAGGCGGCAGCTCTTCTCGGCGTCGCCGGTGAGCACGCCGCGCCCGTGCCGCTCGCGGAGTCCACGCTGCTCGCCGGCTGGCTGCTGGCCCTGGCCGGGCTCCCGCAGCCCGACGGTCTGGCCACCACGGGTGAGGGCGAGGTGTCCGCGCGTCCGGTGGACGGCGGGTACCGCCTGCAGGGGACCGTCCGCCGCGTCCCGGCGGCGCGCGACGCCGAGCTGGTCGTCGTCCTCGCCCGGGTCGACGGGGACGGTGCCGCCCGTCTCGTCGTGGCCGCTGTCCCCGTTGCCGGAACGAGCCTGGTCGAGGGGCACAACGTGGCCGGGGAGCAGCGCGACGACGTGCTCCTCGACCTGGTCGTGCCCGACGTCGTGGAGGTGCGGGCCGGCACGGCGGACGAGCTGCGCCTGCGCGGCGCCCTGTCGCGCTCGGTGCTGATCGCCGGCGCCCTCGACCGTGTCCTGCGTCTCACGGTCCGCTACGCCGGCGAGCGCCGGCAGTTCGGCCGTCCGCTGTCGGCGTTCCAGGCCGTTCAGCAGCAGGTCGCGCTGCTGGCCGCTGAGGCGGCCGCGGCGCACGCCGCTGCCGACGGCGCCGTCGAGCAGTGCGCGCGCGACGGTTTCGCCACGCCCGCCAGCGCGTTCGCGGTCGCTGCGGCGAAGGTCCGGACCGCGCAGGCCGCGAGCACGGCCGCAGCGATCGCCCACCAGGTGCACGGTGCGCTGGGCATGACCCGTGAGCACTCCCTGCGCTTCAGCACGACCCGGCTCTGGGCCTGGCGGTCCGAGTGGGGCAGCGAGGCGCAGTGGTCGCAGCAGCTGGGCCGCACCGCGGTCGCCGCCGGCGCCGACGGCGTCTGGCCGCTGCTGGTGGGTGCCTGATGGCCACCGCGCCCGGCCTGCGCTACGACGTGCACGAGCGCGTCGCCACCATCACGCTCGACCGCCCCGAGCGCAAGAACGCCTTCACCCTGGCGATGGTCGACGCCTGGGCCGAGTCGCTCCGGGAGGCTGCGGCGGACGACCGCGTCCGCAGCCTCGTCGTCACCGGCGCCGGCGACTCCTTCTGCTCCGGGGTCGACCTGTCGGCCCTGGCCGAGGTCGAGGACACGCCGCTCGGCCGCAAGCGGCTGCTGACCGAGCGGGTGCACCGCGTCGGCCTGGCCTTCCTCGACCTGGACAAGCCCGTGGTCGCGGCGATGCGCGGGGTGGCGGTGGGTGCCGGGCTGGACATGGCGCTGCTCTGCGACATGCGCTTCGCCGGCCGGTCGGTCCGGCTGTCCGAGGGCTACATCAAGGTCGGCCTGGTCCCGGGCGACGGCGGCGCCTGGCTGCTGCCGAGGATCGTCGGCAGCGCCAAGGCGATGGAGCTGCTGATGACCGGTGACGCCGTCGACGCCGACGAGGCCCTGCGCCTCGGGATGGTGAACCGCGTGTACGAGGACGACGAGGTTCTCGAGCAGGCGCAGCACTTCGCCGAACGGCTGGCGTCAGCCCCGCCGGTCCAGATCGCCATGATGAAGCGGCTTATCCGGTCCGGGGCCGACATGGGTCTCCGGTCGCACT
Organism: Frankiales bacterium; assembly: GCA_025966005.1. Classification (GTDB taxonomy): domain Bacteria; phylum Actinomycetota; class Actinomycetes; order Mycobacteriales; family SCTD01; genus SCTD01. The sequence goes on along the minus strand of JAOPVV010000019.1, from coordinate 6,396 downwards.
TCGACCTGGTCTCCTCGCACTTCGGCATCGTCTCCTCGCTCGAGGACTACGCCGAGTCGCAGTCGGCCTTCCGCGAGAAGAGGACCGGTGCCTACCAGGGCCGCTGACCTGGGCGGGTCACGGTGCTGATCGCGCTGACCGCGTTCCTGGTCGTGTTCCTGGCCGAGCTGCCGGACAAGAGCATGCTCGTGTGCCTGGTGCTCGGGACGCACTACCGGGCCGCCTGGGTCTGGCTCGGTGCTGCCGGGGCCTTCCTGCTCCACGTCGGCATGGCCGTGACGGCAGGCGGACTGCTGTCGACGCTGCCCCGGCCGGCGCTGCTGGTGCTCTTCGTGGGCGGGCTCGTGGCCGGTGTGGTCGCCCTCCTGCGTGCGGGCGACGCCGGTGCGCAGGACGAGGGGGCGCAGGAGGCGAGCGAGCTCGCCTCGGCGGCCCCCGAACGTCGCGGGCTCGGGGTCGTCGGGCTCAGCTTCGGCGCGGTCTTCGTCGGCGAGTGGGGTGACGTCACGCAGATCGCGACGGCGAACCTCGCCGCCGGCTCGACACAGCCGTTCGCCGTCGGCGTCGGCGCCCTGCTCGCGCTGTGCAGCGTCGTGGCCATCGCCGTGACCGTCGGGTCCCGTGTCGTGAGCCGGCTGCCGGTCCGCGTGCTGCGTCGGGCGGCGGCGCTGGTGCTGGCCCTGGTCGCCGTCGGCGCGGTGGCGCAGGCCGCGTGACGGTCGCGCCGGACCAGACTCCGGCGCCCGTGGCCGACCCGCTGGACTGGCTCGAGCAGGCGTGCGCCGACCGGCGTCGCCAGGGCCTGCACCGCGTGCTGCGTGTGCGGCGGGCCGGCGACACCGGTCTGGACCTCGCCAGCAACGACTACCTGGGGCTGGCGCGACACCCCCACGTCGTCGCCGCCGGGGTCGCCGCGCTACGGGCGTACGGAGCCGGGGCGACCGGCTCGCGCCTCGTGACGGGGACGACGGCGGTGCACGACGAGCTCGAGACCGCGCTGGCTGCGTTCCTCGGCCTGCCTGCTGCCCTAATCTTCTCGTCCGGCTACCTCGCCAACGTGGGGGTGGTGACGGCCCTCGCCGGAGACGACTGCCTGGTGGTCAGCGACGCCGCCAACCACGCCTCGCTCATCGACGCGTGCCGGCTCGCGCGGTCCCGGACCGTCGTCGTGCGGTCCGGTGACGTGGCGGCCGTCAGCGAGGCCCTCGCGTCGCGGACGGAGCAGCGCGCGGTCGTGGTCACCGACGCGGTCTACAGCACGACCGGCGCGCTCGCCCCACTGCGCGCGCTGCACGCGGTCGTCCGGCAGCACGGTGCCGTCCTGGTGGTGGACGAGGCGCACGGCCTCGGGGTGGTCGGCGCCGACGGCCGTGGTGGCTGCGCGCAGGAGGGGATCCTGGGAGCGCCCGACGTCGTCGTGACCGCCACGCTGTCCAAGGCGCTGGGGAGCCAGGGCGGGGTCGTGCTGGGGTCGCACCTGCTGCGGGAGCACCTCGTCGACACGGCGCGCTCGTTCGTGTTCGACACCGGTCTCGCCCCGGCCGCCGCGGCCGCCGCGCTCGCAGCGCTGCGACTGGTGACCCCGGCACGCGTCGACGCCCTGCGCCGCAACGCTCGAGCCCTCGCCCGAGGGCTGGGCGTCGCGGTGTCCGACAGCGCGGTCCTGCCGATCGTGGTGGGGGACCCCGCCCGCGCCTCTCGAGCCCGTGACCTGGCCGCCGCCGAAGGCGTGCACGTGGGCTGCTTCCGTCCCCCCGCCGTGCCCGTCGGCGGCTCCTGCCTGCGGGTCACGGCCCGGGCCGACCTGAGCCAGGTCGACGTCGCGAGCGCGACGACGACCCTGCTCCGGTCACTCGCGGCGCTGGACTGACGGCGGGCGCAGGGTCCTCGGGGCTACTCGTCCTCGGGGGTCGTCGCGGCCGCGGTCGGCTGCGCCGGCGCATCGTCGGCCGGGGCCACCACCGCCTCGTCGTGCGGACGGCTGTGGTGGTGGTGCTCGGCGGCGTGCAGGCTGAGCTCGTCGGTGATGACCTGGCTCGTGTCCAACCCTGACATGAGGTCTCCTGGTGGCGTGAGGGGTGCAGATCCGACGGACCGGCCCCCGTGGACGGTGCGTGCTGCCGCGACTGGCGTCAAGGCCGCGGCTCGACGGCGGCACGACGGACCCTGCCGTCGGGCGGTGCGGCTACTGCGTCGACCCGAAGAACGCGCTGCGGTCGTGCGCCGCGCGTCGCGCTGTGTCCTGGCGCAGCGCGGCCGTCCGGAGCTGGTCCAGACGTCGGCGCGACACGTCCGCGGCGTCGTCGTCACCCGCCTGGGCCAGCGCGAGAGCACGTTGCTCCTCGCGGCCGATCTCGTCCTGGAGCCGGTCACCGGCCTCCCTGAAGGTGAGGACGTCGTGGTCGTCCTCGGGGCTGGGGAGCGGAACGCGATCGTCGGGCTGCATGTGCTGCACCTCGTTCTTCGGCGTGGCCAACTGACTGAACAAGATATACGATGGCTGTCTTGTTGATTCAACTCCGGAGGATGACGTGCCGCTGCAGGACTACATGAAGATCGTCTCGGTGGACGACCACGTGATCGAGCACCCGCGAGTCTGGACCGACCGCCTGCCCGAGCGCTACAAGGGCTCCGGACCGCAGATCCTGGAGACCGACAAGGGTCACCACGTCTGGAAGTACGAGGGTCAGATCTTCCCGTACATCGGCCTGAACGCGGTCGCGGGCCGTGAGCCCAAGGACTTCGGCATGGAGCCGGTCCGCTACGAGGACATGATCCCGGGCTGCTACGACCCCGCAGCGCGGGTGGCGGACATGGATGTCGACGGGACGCACGCTGCGCTGTGCTTCCCCTCGTTCCCCGGCTTCGGTGGCGGCGTCTTCCAGCGCGCCAAGGACAAGGAGCTCGCGCTGCTCTGCATCCAGGCGTGGAACGACTGGCACATCGACGAGTGGTGCGCCTACGCGCCGGACCGCCTCATCCCGCTCGGGATCCTGCCCGTCTGGGACCCGCTGCTCGCCGCAAAGGAGGTCGAGCGCCTGGCCGCGAAGGGCTGTCGCACGGTCAGCTTCCCGGACAGCCCCGTCCCGCTCGGCCACCCCGGCTTCACGAGCGACCACTGGGCCCCTGTCTGGGACGCCTGCGAGGCGACGGAGATGCCCGTCAGCCTGCACTTCGGCTCCGGTGGCTTCGTGCCCGGCTTCCCGTTCACGACCCGCACGGGGACCGTCGGCCGGTCGGCCGAGGCCCAGGTCGACGACACGCCGTTCGCCATCGCCATCTCGCTGTTCGCGACGAACCTGATGTGGTCGACCTCCGAGATCCTGTTCTCCGGTCAGCTGCAGAAGCACCCGAAGCTGCAGTTCGTCCTGTCCGAGGGCGGCATCGGCTGGATCCCCTACATCCTCGAGCGCTGCGACTTCACCTGGGACCGCCACCGCTGGTACCAGGACATCGACAAGGAGGCCAAGCCGTCGGACCTGTTCCGCGAGCACTTCTGGGGCTGCTTCATCGATGACGAGCACGGGCTGAAGAACCGGCACGACATCGGCGTCGACCGGCTCCTGCTCGAGATCGACTTCCCCCACTCGGACTCCAACTGGCCCAACAGCCGCAAGCGCGCCAACGAGGTGCTGGCCGACGTGCCGGACGACGAGGCGCACAAGATCTGCGAGCTCAACGCCCGCAAACTCCTGCGCTTCGACGCCTGACGCTCCAGGTCCCCCCGGTCCCCGCCAGCACTGCTGACGGGGGCCGGCTGCTGTCCCGATCAGCTTGAGAACAGTTGGGAAAGAATCTGCCTCATATGTCTAGTCACAGCGCCCGTGGGGCTCTACGGTTCAGACAGCCCGCCGGCAGACGACAGGAGCAGACGATGACCATCACGGCTGGCCTCGAGGCGATCGAGGTCGACGAGGCGCAGCTGCGCGCGATCTGCCTCGCCGAGCTGCGCTCGCAGGGCCTGGTCCTGCCGGCCGCGGAGGAGGAGCTGCTGGTCGCTCTCTGCGCCAGCGCCTACCGCGAGGACGTCGTCCGCGCTCTCCACGGCAGCACCGAGGTCGGCGCGGGCGCGTGACGCTGCCTCGCCATCCCGCCGATCAGGAAGCGGCGCAACGCGCGGTCGGCGACCTGCTCCGGGCGCTCGGCTACTGCCTGGACGACGAGTCGCTGCGCGACACGCCGCGCCGGGTCGCCGCGGCGTACGCGGAGATGCTCACCCCGCGGACGTTCGACATGACGACGTTCCCCAACGACGAGGGCTACGACGAGCTGGTGGTCGCGAAGGGCATCCCCTTCTCGTCGTTGTGCGAGCACCACCTGCTGCCCTTCGTCGGGGTCGTGCACGTCGCCTACAGCCCGGGCGCGCGGATCCTCGGGCTGTCCAAGCTGGCCCGGGTGGTCGAGACCTACAGCCGCGCGCTCCAGGTGCAGGAGCGCATGACCATGCAGATCGCGCACTGGCTCGAGGACCAGCTGGCACCTCGCGGGGTGGGCGTGGTCGTCGAGGCCGAGCACATGTGCATGTCCCTGCGCGGCGTGGCCGCCACTGGCGCGCGCACCACGACGTCGGCCCTGCTGGGCACGCTGCGGGAGGATGCTCGGACCCGGCAGGAGTTCCTCAGCCTCGTTCGCGGCTGACGAGACGCGGGAGGTGCGGCGGTGGTCGATCTGCTCCGCCGGCCGGAGGGCCTGCTCCTGCGCGACGTCGAGGTGGACGGCACCCGCACGGACGTGCTCGTGTCCGGCGGGAGCGTGCGCCGGCTGGGCACGCGGCTCGCAGGCGCTCCCGGTGTCTCTGAGGTCGACGGCCGGGGGGGCGCGCTGCTGCCCGGCCTGAACGACCACCACCTGCACCTCCTGGCCACCGCCGCCGGACGCACGTCCGTCGCGTGCGGCCCGCCCGCCGTCCGCGACGTCGGGCAGCTGCGTCTGGCCTTGTCGGGCGGGACGGACTGGATCCGCGGCACCGGGTACCACGAGAGCGTGGCCGGCCCGCTGGACCGCGCGCTGCTGGACCAGCTGGCACCACAGCGGCCCGTCAGGGTGCAGCACCGCAGCGGCGCGCTGTGGGGGCTGAACAGCCCGGCCCTCGACGCGCTCGGGATCACGGACGCACCCGACGGGCTGCTCTGGCGCGGTGACGAGCGCCTGCGTGACCGCGAGCGGAGCACGTGGCCGGACCTCGCCGGTCTGGGCAGGGACCTGGCCCGGACCGGCGTGCTGGGCGTCACCGACGCCACCCCCGACCTCGCGCCGGCCGCGCTGGACCGGCTGGTGCAGGCCGACCTGCCCCAGCGGGTGCTCCTGCTCGGTGCGCCGGACGACTGGGAGCCGGGGTCCGCGTCGCTGTCGCGCGGTCCGCGCAAGGTGCTGCTGCACGACGAGGCCGACCTGGACGTGCCCCACCTCGTGGCCGTCGTCCGTGCCGCCCACGCGGTCGGGCGCCCGGTCGCGATGCACACGGTCACGCAGGCGTCCTGCGTCGCGGTGCTCACGGCCCTGCAGGAGGCCGGTGCCCTCGAGGGGGACCGCATCGAGCACGCGGGGGTCGTGCCGCCGGAGCTGCTGGGGCAGCTCGTGGACCTCGGCGTCCGGGTCGTGACGCAGCCTGCGCTGGCGGCGGCGCACGGCGACGACCACCTCCGCGACGCCGACCCCGCCGACCACGACGCCCTGTGGCGGTACGCCTCGCTCCTGCGCGCGGGCGTGCCGACGGCACCGTCCACGGACGCGCCGTACGGGCCCGGAGACGTGTGGGACGTGCTGCGAGCGGCGCGGGACCGGCACACGCCGTCCGGCCGGGTCGCGGGCTCCGCGGAGAGGGTCCCCGTGGCCACCGCCCTCGCCGGACTGCTGTCGCCGCTCGAGGACCCCGGTGGACCGCCGCGGCAGGTCCGGCCGGGTGTGCCCGCCGACCTGGTGCTGCTCGAGCTGCCGCTGGCCGCTTCGCTGCGCGACCCGTGCCGCGACCTGGTGCGCCTCGTGCTCGCGGCGCGGTGAGCCGGCTGACCGGCACGGGCAGCATGGCTAGCGTGGGCCACGTGCTGGCGCCGCTGGACCTGTACGCGGGCCTGCCCGCGCCGCAGGTGGCCGGCGACGCGGTGTCGGGCGCCCTGCAGCTCGTCGACCTCGACCGACCGATCGACGACGGCCGGCTGCCGGCCCTCCTGGCTGCGCTGCGGGCCCGAACGGCGCTCGTCGTGGGGCTGGCCGAGCGCGTGCCCCACGGTCCTGCGGCCGTGCTGGCCGAGGCCCTGGACCTGACGCTGGTGCCGCCGGGAGACGCCCCGCCGTGGGCCGTGCCCGTCCCGGACGTGCCTGCGGCCGCGGCGGCACTGCAGTCGGCGGTGGCGGCAGCCCCCCGCGCCGCACTGGTGCTCGCGGCCGTGCTCCGGG
>JAOPVV010000003.1 GCA_025966005.1 Frankiales bacterium | reverse complement strand
CGGCGCGGCCCGGGTCGTGGGCGACCAGCACCTCGACGCCGTCGTGGACGACCGGCTGCAGGCGGACCGCCGCGGCGACGCCGTAGCCGTCCGGTACCAGCCAGGTCTCGGGGACACCCGCGGCGCGGGCCTGCTTGAGGTCGACCGCGACCCCGACGACGAACAGCCGGGCCAGCACCTCGAGCGGGGTGCCGCCCTCGGTCCGGCGCAGCACCGGGGCCAGCTCGTCGCGGTCGAGGTGGCTGCGGGCGGTCGCGCCGAGCAGCTCGTCGAGGGCCGCCGCCGACCAGCCGGCCGTCGACAGCGCCGCCCAGACCAGTGGTGCGTCGGCCAGCAGGGCCTCGGGGTCGGGCAGGCGGCGGGGGGTCGGCACGAGGAGACGCTACCGACCCCGGACGCCGCAGGGGCGCCCACCCGCAGTGCGGGTGAGCGCCCCTGACGGGCGTGCGGGACGGCTAGGCGGTGCGGCGGCGCAGGGCGATCCCGGAGCCGACCAGCACGAGTGCGCCGAGCGCCAGCACCGAGGAGGCCCCGGTGCGCGGCAGGTCAGCCCCAGCGACCTGCGGGCAGCCGGAGGAGGGGCAGCCCGCCGGGTTGCCGGGCGAGCCGACCGAGACCGGCGAGACCGTCGGGCCGGGGGTGGTCGGACGAGCCGACGAGCCCTCGTCGGTCGTGATGACCGCGGCGTTCGGCAGCGTGCCGGAGGTCGCGGTGACCCGGACGACGACGGCCAGCGTGCTGCTGGCCCCCGGCGCGAGGGTGCCCAGGCGCCAGGTCAGCTCCTGGCCGGAGCGGGTGCAGCCGTCCGAGCAGGAGACGAAGCTGACGCCGCCGACCAGGGTGTCCTTGACGACGACGCCGGTGCAGGGCGAGCCACCGGTGTTGCTCACGTTGACGTAATAGGCGAACTGCTGGCCGGTGACGACCGCGCGGTTGCTGGCGTACTTGGTCGACAGGTCGACCGAGCAGGCGCCGGACGGGCGCGGGATGACGGTCGGGGCGTCGACGCTCACGACCTGGCGGACGGGACCGCCCTCGTAGGTGCCGGTGATGACCGCGCTGTTGCGGTACTCGGTGCCGACCGGCGCGCCCGCCGGGACCCGGAAGACGAACCGGACGTCGACGAACTGGCCCGGCTGAACCGTGCCGAACTCGTAGGTCAGCGTGTTGCCCGAGCGCGAGGACGGCGCGGGGACGGACGAGACGAACTCGAGCGGCGGCGGGCCACCGGTGAAGGTGTCGACGACGCGGACGTTGCTCACCGGCGAGGTGCCGCGGTTCGGGAAGCGCACGACGTACTCAAAGGTCGCGCCGGCGACGACGCCCTCGGAGCTGGCGTCCTTGAAGGACTCGCGGAACGGGTTCAGGCCGTCCCCGCACAGGATGCCGCCGGCGGGCACGGTCGCGAGCGACTCGAAGTGGCCGTAGCGGACGTCGACGACGCCGAGACCGGCGCCCTCGAGACCGTCCTGGACCGCCTGCAGGACCGGCGCGAGACCGTCGACGACGGGCTGCAGGACCGGGTTGAGGACCGGCGCCAGCGGGCTGTCCTCGGCGACCGGCAGGGTCGAGCCGATGTCGACGGTGCCGGGGACGCTCACGCGGATGAAGTCGACCGCGGCGGCGACGGTGGTGCTGCTGACCGTCGGGCTGCTGGTCGGTCTGTCGTCCAGGCCGTGGGCCGGGGCGCCGATGAAGACGTCCGCGAGGCCGAGGCTGAGCTGGATGCCGTCGCCACCGAGGACCTGCTCGCTGGTCAGGACGGTGTCGTTGATGCGCAGCACCTCCTCGGAGTCGGCGACCGGGTTGCCCGCGGCGTCGATGAAGCCGTAGAAGACCGAGGAGCCGGTGCCACCGGTGGCGGTGGTCTTGAGCTGCAGGTTGCGCAGCACCTCGATGGTGGTCTCGGCGCCGGGGATGCCGCGGAACAGGGTCAGCGGGGCGAGCGACTCGTTGGTGACAGTCGACAGGCCACGACCGGCGGCGCCGCCCGAGGGGGCGACCAGACCGGTCTGTGAGATGACGTCGGTGACGCCCTCGGTCGGGTTGGTGCCACCGACGGTGACCACGCTCTGGCCGGCGGCCGGGGAGAGCAGCTGGACGTTGGCGACCTGCGAGCGACCCTCGCTGATCAGCGAGCCGTTGGCGCCGGGGCAGGCGCTGGCGAGCGAGGTCGTCTGCGCCCGGGCGGTGCTCGGCAGGAGCTGGGCCTGGCCGACCGGGGCGAGCTCGGCCGGGAGCGAGAGCAGCTCGGTGGGCGTGGCGACGGTGGGGGGCGGCGAGAGCGCCTCGGCGGTCGACAGGGCGACCTGCGGGACGGCGGACTGGCTCTGCAGCAGGCCGACGTTGGCGGCGGCGCCGTGGCCGTAGGCGTTCTTGCCGGTCTCGTCGGCCGTGAGGATCGAGGAGTCGAGCAGGTCGGAGTCGATCAGCGGCTCGCCGATCGCGACACCGGCCGCGCTCTGCGCGAGCGACAGGCGGGCGACGTCGGGGTCACCGGCGACGTTCAGGACATCGGTGAACACACCGGTGCCGGAGCTGTAGCCGCCGTAGCCGCCGGCGGCCGCGAGCGACTGCCCGGGGGTGACGGCGGTGGCGGGGGCCGCGAGCGCGAGGCCCGCAAGGCCGGCCAGGGCCAGGCTCCCTGCGAGCGTGGCGGCTATCGGGCGTCGTGCGTGCGTGCGGTGGGTCATCGAGCTCCTCGCCGTTCATGGCCGGGACGCCTGCGACCTGTTGTCGCAACGCCTCGAAGTCCTGTCGTCCATCAGTGCGAGCCGCGGTGACAGCGGCTCATGCCAGCGCGGGCACGCCGTCCGGGCGTCCGTTCGTCACGCTCGGTACCCGTTGAAGATCGAACTATGCGCAGAGTCACACTTCATGACGCTGCGTATGAAGCACAACGACCCGCCTCCGAAAGGGAGACGGGTCGTTGCGGACGAATCAGGACGAGCCGTGCTAGGCGCGCACCTTCTCGGCACCCTCGGCGATCTCGACGGCACCCGAGACGCTGCGCTTGTTGCTGACGGTCACGGCCGCGGCGATGCCGACGATCGCGATCGCCGCGATGACGAACCGCACGCCGTTGTCCTTGTCGTCGCCGATCGCGTACTGCACCACGGTCGGCGCGATGAGCAGGGCCACCAGGTTCATGACCTTGAGCAGCGGGTTCAGCGCCGGGCCGGCCGTGTCCTTGAACGGGTCGCCGACCGTATCGCCGATGATCGTCGCCTCGTGGGCCAGGCTGCCCTTGCCGCCGTGCGTGCCGTCCTCGACGAGCTTCTTGGCGTTGTCCCAGGCCCCACCGGAGTTGGACAGGAACACCGCCATCAGCACGCCGGACGCGATCGCGCCGGCGAGGAAGGCGCCGAGCGGCTGGTAGCCCAGCGCGAAACCGACGGCGATCGGGGACAGCACCGCGAGCAGGCCGGGGGTGGCCAGCTCGCGCAGCGAGTCCTTGGTGCAGATGTCGACGACGCGGGCGTAGTCGGGCTTCTCCGTGTAGTCCATGATCCCGGGCTTGGTGCGGAACTGCTCGCGCACCTCGAACACCACGCGACCCGCGGCGCGGGACACCGCCTGGATGGCCAGGCCCGAGAACAGGAACACCACCGCCGCGCCGATGATCAGGCCGAACAGCAGGTTCGGCTTCTCGATCGACAGCGAGAAGTCGTCGGCGGAGCGGCCGGCCTCGATGAGCGCCCGCTCGACCTCGGTCCGGAACGACCCGAACAGCGCCGTCGCGGCCAGCACGGCCGTCGCGATCGCGATGCCCTTGGTGATGGCCTTGGTGGTGTTGCCGACCGCGTCGAGGCTGGTGAGGACGAGCGCCCCCTCCTCGGTGACCTCGCCGGACATCTCGGCGATGCCCTGCGCGTTGTCGCTGATCGGACCGAAGGTGTCCATCGCGACGATGACGCCGACGGTGGTCAGCAGGCCGGTGCCAGCCAGCGCCACCGCGAACAGCGCGACGACGGTCGAGCCGCCGCCGAGCAGGAACGCGGCGTACACGGCGCCACCGATGAGCAGCGCCGAGTAGACCGCCGACTCGAGTCCGACGGAGATGCCGGCCAGGATGACGGTGGCCGGACCGGTCAGGGAGCTCTTGCCGATCTCCTGCACGGGCTTGCGGTTGGTCTCGGTGAAGTAGCCGGTCAGGACCTGGATGAGGCTGGCCAGCACGATGCCGATGATCACCGCGCCGATGGCGATGTAGCGGGGATCCTGGTCGGACGTCGCGCCGCCGTCGAGCTCGGCGAAGGTCGACGGCAGGTAGAGGAAGGCCGCGATCGCGACCAGCACCGCGGACACCACCGCGGACAGGAAGAAGCCGCGGTTGATGGCGTTCATGCCGTTGCGGTCGCCGTCGCGCGGGCTGGTGCCGTAGATGCCGACCAGCGCAGTGAGCACGCCGATGGCCGGGACGATGAGCGGGAAGACCAGGCCCTGCGAGCCGAAGGCCACCTGGCCGAGGATCAGCGCGGCGACGAGCGTGACGGCGTAGGACTCGAACAGGTCCGCGGCCATGCCGGCGCAGTCACCGACGTTGTCGCCGACGTTGTCGGCGATGGTCGCGGCGTTGCGCGGGTCGTCCTCGGGGATGCCCTGCTCGACCTTGCCGACCAGGTCGGCGCCGACGTCCGCGGCCTTGGTGAAGATGCCGCCGCCGACGCGCATGAACATCGCCAGCAGCGCGCCGCCGAAGGCGAAGCCCTCGAGAACGCGGGGCGCGTCCTCCTTGTAGATGATCAGCACGATGGTGGCGCCGAGCAGGCCCAGGCCGACCGTGAACATGCCGACCACGCCGCCGGCGCGGAAGGCCAGGCGCAGCGCCCGCTTGGTGCCGGACTCGTTGGCCGCGTTGGCCACGCGCAGGTTGGTGCGCGTCGCGAGCGTCATGCCGATGAAGCCGACCAGCGCCGAGAACGACGCCCCGACGACGAAGAAGATCGGCCGTCCGACCTTGACCGCTGTCGTGTCGGCCGGCAGCAGGAACAGCAGCAGGAACACCAGCGCCGCGAAGACGGCGAGGGTCCGGAACTGCCGGGAGAGGTACGCCGCAGCGCCCTCCTGGACCGCCTTGGCGATCTCGATCATCTTGGGGGTGCCCTGGCCGGCGGCCAGGACCTCCTTGGCGAACACCGCCGCGAAGCCGAGCGCCACGAGGGACGTCAGCAGAATGAGGTAGATGATCAGGTCGTCGTCGGAGTTGACCGACGCGAGCCTCTCGCCGTCGACGGCGAGCACGGCTGATGTCAACACGGTGGGCTGTCCTCCTGGTGCGCTGGCGGGGTCGTACCGGTGCGCGCAGGCACCCGTCCGGTCGCCGGAGGTGCCCCCGCGGACCGCTCCCGCCCAGGGGACCCGGACGGCAGCGGAGCGCCCGGAGTACCGGGCGGCGGGAGCATACCCAGGCAGACGTGGCGCCCGTCACAGGCGCACGTCACACCGTTCAGGTGTCGGAGACCGCCGTGGCTCCAGGGCCTCTCGCCGCGACCGGCAGCGGCCAGCGCATCGTCACGGTCGTGCCGGTGACGCCCGGCTCGACGGTGGCGGTGTCGACCAGCCCGGTGAGCAGGGCCAGGGCGACGTCGGGATCGACCAGGTCGTGCTCTCCGTCGTCGCCGGCGAGGTCGCCGCCCTCGACGATGCCGGCCGAGACGTCGTCGGGCACGGGACCGGCCGCGGGGCCGGCGTCGACGACGGTGACGACCAGTCCGGCCGGGCCGTCCTCGATCGTCACGCGGACGAGGACGCCCGGGGCGTGCCGGGCGTGCAGCCCGACGGCCCGCGAGCACGCCTCGCCGACCGCGAAGCGCAGCTCGTCGAGCAGCCCGTCCTCCAGACCGGCGCGGCGCGCGGCCGTGACGGTGACGAGGCGGGCGGTGCGGACGTGCGCTGCGAGCGGGGACAGAAGCAGTTCGACGACGGCCATCTCGGCGTCCTCGGGCGCTGCCGTTAGTCCGTCGCCGCCACGGCCTCCTCGACGGAGGTGTGGATCGGGAAGACCTTGGTCAGGCCGGTGATGCGGAAGATCTTGAGGATGCGCTCCTGCGTGCAGACCAGGCGCAGCGAGCCCTCGTGGGCGCGCACGCGCTTGAGGCCGCCGACCAGGACGCCCAGACCGGTGGAGTCGAGGAACTCGACGCCCTCCATGTCGACGACCAGGTGGTACTGGCCGCTGCTGACGAGGTCGATCAGCTGCTCGCGGAGCTTGGGCGCCGTGTAGACGTCGATCTCGCCCCCCACCACGACCACGGTGCGGTCACCCTCGGTGCGGGTCGACAGGGACAGGTCCACGGTGCTTCTCCTTCAGACGGGTGAGTGCAGGCGTACGCCCAGCAGGACCCCCTCCCGAGGACCCTGCCGCGCCGTACCCGAGGCGGTGACGATCTAACCGCACCGGGCGTCCCGGGTGATCTCTGGGAGGATGGCACCCGATGAGCACCCGGTCCGAGAGCCTGCTGGCGCGCCTGGTGCTGGACCCGAGCCGCGCCGACCGGGTCACGCACGTCGAGCACGTCGCGGCCCGGGAGGGCCGGCACGCCGACTGGCCGGTCTGGGCCGACCCGCTGCTGGTCGACCGGCTGCGCCTGGCCGGGGTCCAGCGGCCCTGGGAGCACCAGGTCCAGGCCGCCGAGCTCGCCCACGGCGGCACGTCGGTCGTCGTGTCCACCGGCACCGCGAGCGGCAAGTCGCTGGCCTACCTGCTCCCCGCGCTCACGGCGCTGCTGTCGGACGACCGCGCCTGCGCGCTCTACCTCTCCCCCACCAAGGCGCTGGCGACCGACCAGCTGCGCGCCGTCCGGGCGCTGAACCTGATGGCCGTGCGGGCGGCGACCTACGACGGCGACACTCCCCGCGAGGAGCGCGACTGGGTGCGGCGGCACGGCCGGCTGGTGCTCACCAACCCCGACATGCTCCACCGAGGGATCCTGCCGCGGCACGCCGACTGGGCGTCGTACCTGCGCCGGCTCGAGTACGTCGTCGTCGACGAGTGCCACACCTACCGGGGCGTGTTCGGCTCGCACGTCGCCCTGGTGCTGCGCCGGCTGCGCCGGATCTGCGAGCGGTACGGCGCGAGCCCGACGTTCGTGCTCGCCAGCGCGACGTCCAGCGACCCGTCGCGCTCGGCGTCGCGCCTCGTCGGGCTGCCGGTCGAGGCAGTCACCGACGACGCCTCCCCGCGCGGGACCACCGAGTTCGCGCTGTGGGAGCCGCCGCTGATGCCGTCGTACGGCGGCGGCGAGCACGGGGCTCCGGTGCGCCGGTCGGCCACCGCCGAGACGGGCGACCTGCTCGCCGACCTGGTGGTGGAGGGGGCGCGCACGATCGCGTTCGTCCGCTCGCGGCGCGGCGCGGAGTCGGTGTCGCTGTCGGCCCGGCGGGCCCTGTCGGAGGCGGCGCCGTCGCTGGTCGGCAAGGTGGCGGCCTACCGCGCGGGCTACCTACCGGAGGAGCGCCGCGAGCTCGAGCGGCGGTTGCAGTCCGGCGAGCTGACCGGGGTCGCGGCGACCAACGCGCTCGAGCTCGGGCTCGACGTCTCCGGGCTGGACGCCGTCGTGCTGACCGGCTGGCCGGGCACGGTCGCGTCGGTCTGGCAGCAGGCCGGCCGGGCGGGACGCGCCGGCCAGGGGGCGCTCGCGGTCTTCGTCGCCCGCGACGACCCGCTCGACACCTACCTGGTGCACCACCCCGAGGCGCTGTTCGGACGACCCGTCGAGGCGACCGTGCTCGACCCGACGAACCCGTACGTCCTCGGTCCGCAGCTGTGCTGCGCCGCCGCCGAGCTGCCGCTGACCGAGGCCGACCTGCCGACCTTCGGCGAGCCCGACGACGTCCGGCTGCTGCTGGCCGACCTCGTGCGCCGGGGCGTGCTGCGGTCGCGACCGCGCGGCTGGTTCTGGACGTCGCGCGACCGGCCGGAGGTCGACATCCGCGGCACCGGAGGGCGCCCCGTCCGGCTGGTCGAGAGCGGCACCGGACGGCTGCTCGGCACGGTCGACGGCGGCTCGGCCCACAGCCAGGCCCACCCCGGGGCGGTCTACCTGCACCAGGGCGAGAGCTGGCTGGTCGACCGGCTCGACCTCGAGGAGTCTGTCGCGCTGGTGCACGCCGAGGAGCCGGACTTCACGACGTCCGCCCGCGACGTCACCGACATCGCGGTCGTCGAGGCGCTGCGGACGCAGGCCTTCGCCGGCGTCGACCTGGTCTTCGGGACGGTCGACGTCACCCACCAGGTGGTGTCGTTCCTGCGCAAGCGGATCGGCAGCGGTGAGATTCTCGGCGAGGAGCCGCTCGACCTGCCCCCGCGCCAGCTGCGGACGCGCGCGGTCTGGTACACCGTCGAGCTCGCGCTGCTCGAGGCCGCCGGCATCGCCTGGGCTGACGTCCCGGGCGCGGCGCACGCCGCCGAGCACGCCGCCATCGGGCTGCTGCCGCTGTACGCGACCTGCGACCGCTGGGACATCGGCGGCGTCTCGACCGCCCTGCACCCCGACACCGGGACGTGCACCGTCTTCGTCTACGACGGCCACCCCGGCGGCGCCGGCTTCAGCGAGCAGGGCTACCTGCGGGGCGCGACCTGGCTGCGCGCCACCCGGGACGCCATCGCCGCGTGCGAGTGCCCGGCCGGCTGCCCGTCCTGCGTCCAGTCGCCCAAGTGCGGCAACGGCAACGAGCCGCTCGACAAGGCGCTCGCGGTCCGCCTGCTCGACGTGGTGCTCGCCAGCGGACTGGGCAGGTGATCAACGGGGTAGGGATCTTGCGAACCCCTACCTCTGGAGCCTGAAGTGATCGTGGTCGGCGTCGTCCTGCTCGTCCTGTCCGCCCTGCTGACCGCCGGGATCGCCCTGTTCAACGGCGGTGAGGTCACCGACGCGGAGGTCTTCGGCGTCTCCCTGTCGAACGTCTCGCTCGGCGGTCTGTTCGTCGCCGGCGTGATCACCGGCGTCGTCGGAGCCCTGGGCCTCGGCCTGATGCTCACCGGCTCCGCCCGCAAGCGGCACAAGAAGACCGCCGTCAAGCGCCAGGTGAGGTCGGCCCGCACCGAGGCCGAGACGCTGGCCGAGCAGAACGCGCGTCTGCAGGAGCAGCTCGAGCAGGAGCGCCACACCACGGTCCGCCCCGTCGGCGACGAGCCGTACCGCGACGAGACGTCCGGCGGCGGGGTGCGCGATGACGGGGTGCGCGGTGACGGCGTGCGCGATGACGGCGTGCGGGACGGCGGGCTCCGGGACGACGGGGTGCGCGACGGTGGCGTCCGGGACGACGGTGTCCGGGACGGTGGCCCGACCGACGACGGCGGGCGGCACGGACGCCGGTAGCCGAAGGGGGGCTGTTCGGGCCTCGTCGTCCTCGGGTGCGGGCCTGCGTCGCCGACATGACGTCGCCGACGTGCCTGAGCCGAGGCCTCGGGCGGCTGCGTCGGCGGGCGTTCTGCGGGGCCGGTCAGTCTTGCGGTGCGGCGCCGATCCAGCGGCGCAGGTGCGCACCGGCCAGCAGCAGGACCAGCGCGCCGGCGGTGCTGCGGGCGAGCCGCTCGGAGTCGAGGGCGCTGGAGAGGACCTCGGTGACCCGCTGGCCGGGGCTCAGCGTCTCGACCCGCTCCTGCACCACCTGGTCCTCGAAGCCCAGCGTCGGCGTGAACGTGCCATCCGGCAGTGGCTC
>JAOPVV010000001.1 GCA_025966005.1 Frankiales bacterium | reverse complement strand
GGGACGAGCACCATCGTCTGCTGGCGGTGGCCCGGCGCGTCCGGGTCGGTCTTGCCCATGACGACGAGCAGGCGGCACCGCGGGTCGGCCGCACCGCTGGCCCACCACTTGCGCCCCGTGATCACGTACTCGTCGCCGTCCCGGACGATGCGCGTGTCGATGTTGGTGGCGTCGCTGCTGGCGACGTCGGGCTCGGTCATCGCGAAGGCGGACCGGAGGTGCCCGGCGAGCAGCGGCTCGAGCCAGTCGCGCTGCTGCTCGGGCGTCCCCAGCAGGTGCAGCAGCTCCATGTTGCCGGTGTCGGGCGCCTGGCAGTTGATCGCCTCGGGGGCCAGGTCGTTGCTCCAGCCGGACAGCTCGGCGATCGGCGCGTACTCCAGCTGCGTGAGCCCCGACTCGGACGGCAGGAACAGGTTCCACAGCCCGGCGGCACGGGCCTTGTTCTTGAGCTCCTCGATGACCGGAGGCACCTCGTGGCCGTCCGGGCCGCCGGCGTGCCGGTGGGCCAGGTACGCGGCCTCGGCGGGCAGGACGTCCTCGCGCATGAAGGTCGTCATCCGGTCGAGCAGCTCGACGGCACGGTCCGACGGGGCCGGGAGGGAAGAGATCACGGGGCTCCTCTCGCAACCGATCGATCGATCGGTCGTCTCGTGCACGCTAGAGGGACCGGTCGGGGACGTCAACGGGCGGCGCGCACCAGGTCGAGCGAGAAGTCGACGTACTCGCGCGCCACCAGCTCGGCGGACTGCGGACCGGAGGGGGACCACCACTGCGGCAGCGCGGTGCAGAGCGTGACGACCGCGCGCGCCGCCTCGTGGGGGTGCGGCGCGCGGAACAGGCCGCGCCGGCAGCCCTCCTCCACCTCGTCGTCGACCATCCGCTGCTGCTCGGTGCGGGTCGCGGCGATCCGGGACCGGGCCGGCTCGGCGACGCTGCGCATCTCGCTGGCCCCGATGAAGCCCAGGTCGCGACGGTGCATGTGGAACAGCGCGAGGCACTCGACCACGCGGGAGAAGCGCTCCACCGGTCCGTCGCCCTGCGCCCGGGCCTGTCGGCTGCGGGTGAGCAGGTCGTCCATGGTGAGGTCGAGCAGGGCGACCAGCAGGTGCTGCTTGCTCGGGAAGTGGTGGTACACGCCGGGCACCGACAGCCCGGCGCGTCGCGCGATGTCGCGGATCGTGGCCCCGTGGTAGCCGAGCTCGACGAAGGCCTGCAGGGCTCCGGCCAGGGGCGGCGCGAGCGCCAGCGGCGGGAAGTCGCGCCACGCCGCGGCGGGAGCTGGGGCCGGGCGGCCGGCGCCGGTCATGTCGCCTCCTGTCGTCGGGGGTCCGGACGGTCGCGCTTGACACGGACGGTGCCGGACCCTGACCGTTCACTCTTGCAGACCGATCGGACGCTCGGCGAGGAGTCACGTGACGGTACCGGACGGCACGGCGCTGGGGCTCGACGTCGAGCGGCTCGAGGCGCACCTGCGCGCGCAGCTGCCGGGGCTGCTGCGCGGGCCGCTGGAGGCGGTGCTCGTCGCCGGCGGACGGTCGAACCTCACCTACCTGCTGTCGGACGGGCACGGCCGCTGGGTGCTGCGTCGCCCGCCGCTGGGCCACGTCCTCGCGACGGCCCACGACATGGCCCGGGAGCACCGGCTGCTCACCGCCCTGCACCCCACCGACGTCCCCGTGCCCGTGCCTGTGCTGCTGGCCGACGACAGCGTGCTCGGGGCGCCCTTCTACGTGATGTCGTTCGCCGACGGCGTCGTCCTGCGCGAGCGCGCCGACCTGGAGCTGTGGTCACCGGTGCGCGCCGACGCACTCGCGGACGAGCTGGTCGACGTGCTGGTCCGGCTGCACCGGGTCGACCCCGCCCAGGTGGGCCTGGCCGACCTCGGACGGCCGGAGGGCTACCTGACCCGGCAGCTGTCGCGGTGGCAGCGCCAGCTCGCGAGCTCGCACACCCGCGACCTGCCCGAGCTCGAGCGCCTCGCCGCCCGGCTCGCCGAGGCCCTCCCCGCCTCGAGCGCCGCCTCCTCGACCGCCGCGGTGGTGCACGGCGACTACCGCCTGGACAACGTCGTCGTCGACCCGGCCACCGGCGCGGTCACGGCGGTCCTGGACTGGGAGATGGCCACGCTGGGCGATCCGCTCACCGACCTCGCCTCGGCCGTTGTGTGGTGGGACGGCATGTCGGGGCTCGACAGCCCGGTGGCCGCGCTGCCCGGCGACGTCGCGGGCTTCCCGTCCAGCGAGCGACTGGTGCGGGCCTACGCGGACCGCACCGGCGCCGACCTGTCGGCTCTGCCCTGGTACCTGTCCTTCGCCCTCTACAAGGTCGCCGCGATCTTCGAGGGGATCGCGGCCCGCGACCAGCAGGGGCTCACCGTCGGGGAGGGCTTCGACCGGCTGCGCGACCTGGTCGAGCCCCTCGTCGCACGCGGTCACGACGCGCTCAACCGGCGCGTCTGACGCTCCCGCGGGCGGCTGGTCATCGGGCAGCGTCGCTCCTGGACGAGCGGGATCCCGCATGTCTGAGTAGCCTCGAAAACGGACACATCGCACCAGACAGGGACTGCCTCACTCGACCGGGGAGCGCCGGTGAGCGTGACCATCGACGTGGTCGTCGGCGACCGGGTCGCCACCGTGCTGGTGGCCGGTGAGCTGGACCTCGGGAGCGCCGCGACGCTGAACGAGGCGTTGGGGCTCGCCTGCGCCAGCGACGTCGCCGAGGTGGCCGTCGACATGTCGGGCGTGGACTTCCTCGACAGCACGGCGGTCAGCGGGCTGATCCGCTGCTTCATGCGGCTACGCGACACCGGCCGCACGTTCCGCATCGAGGGTGCCGGCACGCAGGCGGTGAACCTGTTCCGGCTGACGCGCCTCGACCAGCTGCTCAACGTCAGCGGTCGCCGGCACGACCTGCGCAGCCTGCCCGGACGTCCTGCCTGAGCCTCAGCTCGCCGGCTGGAACGCCTCGAGGATGCCGTCGACGTCGGCCCGGGCGGCGGCGAAGTCGGCCTGCGGGGTCTGGAAGAACAGCGAGTAGCCGGTGCCCTCCACCACGAAGACGCGGTTCAGGACGTGCAGCCCCTCGTAGGTGAACTCCCAGTCCGCCGCCTCGTAGCCGCGGTAGTCGACCTCGTCGATCCGGACCTGCTCGTACGTCGGGTGCCGCTTCGCGAAGTCGGCGGCCTGCTGCTCGCGGTCCGCGACGGCGTCCGGCTTGCCCGGACCGCTGTCGACCCGCAGCGTGCGGCCGGTCGCGGGCTGCCGGTACTCACCGGCGCGGGTCTGCGCGTAGCCCGGCGGCAGCGCGACGGTCCAGCCCGCGCTGCCGGTGTCGGTGCTCCAGCCGGCCGGGACGGCGCCCCCACCGGCCGAGGGGGCGGCACTCGGCGACGCCTGCCGGCTCGGCGCCGGCTCGGTCGGCTCCATGCTCGGTGCGTCGCTCGGCTCCGCCGGCCCGGACGAGGTCGGTGCGGACCCGGCCGGGGCGGAAGACGGGGCGGACGACGTCGGCCCCGCGGTGGTGGTGCCCGGGTCGTCGTCGCCGGTGGCCAGCGCGAGGCCCGCTCCGGCCGTGCCCAGCAGGACGACGCCGACGGCGACGGGCGCCAGCCAGCCGGGGCGAGGGCGAGACGACTCGGCCGGGACGCGTCGCGGCGGCCGGGCCAGGGGAGCGAGGGGTGCGGACGGGACCGGCTCGGCCGCGGCGATCTCGTCGCGC
>JAOPVV010000404.1 GCA_025966005.1 Frankiales bacterium | reverse complement strand
TGGCGGCGACGTCGAGGGCCGGGCTGTCGCGGATGTCGTCGCTGTTGGGCTTGAACGCCGCGCCGAGCACGGCGACGCGCATGCCGCCGAAGCTGCCGCCGCACAGCTCGCGGGCGAGGTCGATCATTCGGGCGCGGCGGCGCAGGTTGATCGCGTCGACCTCCTTGAGGAACGACAGCGCCTGGTCGACCCCGAGCTCGCCGGCGCGGGCCATGAACGCCCGGATGTCCTTGGGCAGGCAGCCGCCGCCGAACCCGAGGCCGGCGTGCAGGAACCGCCCGCCGATGCGGGTGTCGTAGGACAGCGCCTTGCTCAGCATCGTGACGTCGCCCCCGGTGGCCTCGCAGACCTCGGCCATGGCGTTGATGAACGAGATCTTGGTGGCGAGGAAGGCGTTCGCGGCGACCTTGACGAGCTGGGCGGTCGCGAAGTCGGTGACGA
Source organism: Frankiales bacterium (assembly GCA_025966005.1). Classification (GTDB taxonomy): domain Bacteria; phylum Actinomycetota; class Actinomycetes; order Mycobacteriales; family SCTD01; genus SCTD01. The sequence goes on along the minus strand of JAOPVV010000404.1, from coordinate 2,276 downwards.
CGACCGGCGTCGGCAGCTCGAGCACCGGGGCGAACGCGGCGCGGAGCGTGGCCTCGGCCTCGGCCGAGCGGACGCCGAACACGAGCCGGTCGGGGGTGAGGGTGTCCTCGACGGCGAAACCCTCGCGCAGGAACTCGGGGTTCCAGGCCAGCTCGACGTCGGGGCGGGTCGCGGCGATCTGCTCGGCGAGGCGCTCGGCGGTGCCGGCCGGGACGGTGCTCTTGCCGACCAGCAGGCTGCCGGGCTTGACGTGGGGGAGCAGCGAGGTGAACGCGGCGTCGACGTAGGTCATGTCGGCGGCGTACTCGCCCTTCTTCTGCGGCGTGCCGACGCAGAAGAAGTGGACATCGCCGAACGCACCGGCCTCCTCGAAGGAGGTGGTGAAGCGCAGCCGTCCGGTGTCGAGGTTCTTCTGCAGCAGCTCGGGCAGCCCCGGCTCGTAGAACGGCACGGTGCCGGACTGCAGGGCCGCGACCTTCTCCGGGAGGACGTCCAGACCGAGGACGTCGAAGCCCAGCTCGGCCATGCACACGGCGTGGGTCGCGCCCAGGTAGCCGGTGCCGATGACGGTCAGACGGGGGCGCTCGCTCATCGGCCAGACAGTAGTGGGCGGGCCTGGCGCTGCGGACCTACGATCGGCGCATGGCCGACACCTCCTTCTCCCTGTACGCGCTCCCCGAGGAGCACGAGCTGCTCCGCAAGAGCGTCCGCGAGCTCGCCGACGACAAGATCAAGCCCCGTGCGGCCGAGATCGACGAGGCGGCCGAGTACCCGTGGGACGTCCACAAGGCGATCAAGGACGCCGACCTGCTGGCCATCCACGTGCCGGAGCAGTACGGCGGCGCAGGGGCCGACAAGATCGCGCACTGCATCGTCATCGAGGAGGTGGCGCGGGTCTGCGCCTCCAGCAGCCTCATCCCGATGGGCAACAAGCTCGGCACCACCGGCCTGATCCTGTCGGGCGGCGAGGAGCTCAAGGCGAAGTACCTGCCGCTGGTGGCCAGCGGCGAGGCGACCTTCTCGTACGCCCTGTCCGAGCGCGAGGCGGGCAGCGACGCGGCGTCCATGAAGACGCGCGCGGTGCGCGACGGCGACGACTTCGTCATCAACGGCACCAAGGCCTGGATCACCGGTGCCGGCGTCAACACGCACTACACGCTGATGGCCGTCACCGACCCCGACAAGGGCGCCAACGGCATCTCGGCCTTCGTCATCGAGGCCACCGACCCGGGCTTCTCGGTCGGTCAGAAGGAGCGCAAGATGGGCATCAAGGGCTCGCCCACCTGCGAGATCTACTTCGAGGACTGCCGCATCCCCGCCGACCGCATGATCGGCGCCGAGGGCACCGGCTTCAAGACGGCGCTCAAGACGCTCGACCACACCCGCCTCGGCATCGGCGCGCAGGCCGTCGGCATCGCGCAGGGCGCGCTCGACGCGGCGGTCGACTACATCAAGGAGCGCCGCCAGTTCGGCAAGGCCATCGCCGACTTCCAGGGCGTGCAGTGGATGGTCGCCGACATGGCAATGCGCATCGAGGCGGCGCGCCAGATGGTCTACGTCGCGGCCGCCAAGGCCGAGCGCGGCGCTCCCGACATGACCTTCGCGAGCTCGGCCGCCAAGTGCTTCGCCTCCGACACCGCGATGTCGGTGACGACCGACGCCGTCCAGCTGTTCGGCGGCGCCGGCTACACGCGCGACTTCCCCGTCGAGCGGATGATGCGCGACGCCAAGATCACGCAGATCTACGAGGGCACCAACCAGGTGCAGCGGATGGTGATGGCCCGCCAGGTGCTCAAGGGCCGGTAGGGCCGACCCGGTCGGCGGCGCGCCGCCGACCGGGCCTCGTCCTTCGACCTACGGGGTCGGGACGATCGGGGCGGGGCGTTGGAGCAGTTGATGCGGACGAACCTGGTCATCTCCCCGACGCTCACGGTCTCGCCGAAGAAGGCGATCGCCTCGGGACCCCTCGTCGACGATCTCCTGCAGCCCGGTGGCCGCTCCTTGGGCGTCAGCTCGTGGTCGCTGGAGCCGTGGCTGATGCGCTTGCCGAAGCAGTTCGGCGTCCCCGGCACGCCCACGGTGTCCGCGGACGCCGCCGTCGGGACCAGCACCTCGACCGGGAGGTCCTGCCGACTCCGTCGACCTGTCGTGCACTCGCGGTGCACCGGCGGTCCCTCGGCGGACCGTCGTGGTCAGCGGGCGCGGCCGCGCCCGGTGCTGGTGCGCGTCGACGTCTGACCTGCGCGGGAGGCGAGCTCGGCGCGAGTGCGCGCGGG
>JAOPVV010000421.1 GCA_025966005.1 Frankiales bacterium | reverse complement strand
CCGGGGGAGCGCGGGGTGCCGGGGGAGCGGGGGGTGCCCGGCGAGAGCGTCCGAGCCGGGGGTGCCGGGACGGGGAGCGCCGGACCGTGGCGCACCTCGTGGACCGACGAGCAGCACGCGGCGGCGGTGGAGGTCGTGCAGGCGGCGATCGCCCGGGGCGAGGTGTACCAGGCCAACGTCGTCGGGCACCGGGTCGCACCACACCGGTCCGACCCTCGAGCGCTCGCGGCCAAGGTCGCCGCTCTGCCCGGCGCCGCCTACGCGGGGGTGCTGTCCGGGGCCGGCTGGGCGGTCGGCTGCGCCTCGCCGGAGCAGCTCGTGCACGTGGCAGGCGACCGGGTGACGACGGTGCCCATCAAGGGCACGCGGCGGGTGTCCCCGGGCTCGCGGGAGCAGCTGCTGGCCAGCGTCAAGGACCGGGCCGAGCACGTCATGATCGTCGACCTCGAGCGCAACGACCTCTCACGGGTGGCCCGGACAGGGTCGGTGCAGGTCGAGGAGCTGTACCAGCTGGCCGACTGGTCGGGGCTCTGGCAGGCGAGCTCGACGGTGTCGGCCCGGCTGAGAGAGGGCGTCAGTGGGCTGGACATCCTGCGCGCGCTGCTCCCGGGTGGCTCGGTCACCGGAGCCCCCAAGCGCGCGGCGTGCGCCCTGCTGGCTGATCTGGAACCGGTCGGGCGGGGTCCGTCGATGGGGGCGCTGGGCCTGCTGTGGCCGGGTGGGCTCGACCTCGGGTTGACAATCAGGACGGTCGCCCTGTCCGACGACCAGGCGCACCTGTGGGCCGGCGGCGGCATCACCTGGGGGAGCGATCCCCGCGACGAGGTCGACGAGGCGCACGCCAAGGCCGGGCCGGTGCTGCGCGCCCTGGCCTGACCCGTCGTCGCGCTGGCCGTCAGGTGCGGCCGTCGTCCTCCTGGGCCTCGAACAGGCTGGGCTGGTCGGTCATCCAGGCCGCGCGCATCACGGCGAAGCCGGCCTGCTCGTAGGCTCGGCAGACCTGCGGGTCGTCGTCGACGACGACCGCGACCACCCGGTCGGCCGCCAGGCGGCGCAGCAGCTCGAGCTTGGCGACGCGCGCCGGCCGGCGGTCCCGCGGGCTGCGCATCGACAGCGTCCCCGCCGGCAGGCCGTGCTGCTCGAACCAGGCGAGGGTGTCGGCCCGGCACCGCTCGGGGCGCCCGGTGACGTAGACGACCTCGCACTCACGGGCGCTCTCGCGGGCGAGCGCGACCCCTGTCTCGAGCGGCGGGTCGTCGACGGCGGCGTCGAAGAACGCGTCCCAGTCCTTGGGCCGGCGCTCCACGTGGCGCAGGCGGTGGCGGACGTCGGCCAGGACGCCGTCGACGTCGAAGACCGCCAGGGGACGGGTCACGCCGGCACCGGCTCACGGGCGCGAACCGTCAGCCGCTCGAGCGGGAGCAGCGCCAGCAGCGCGACGCAGTGCGGGAGGAAGATGATCGTGATCATCGCGAAGGTCACGAGGTGGAAGCCGAGGAACCCGAGGGCGAGCAGCCAGGTGCGGCGGGGGTCCGGCCAGCGGACTAGCAGCAGCGGCGCGACGAGCAGCTCCATGATCATGATGCCGTACTGCGCGGCGTGCAGCAGGACCGGGACGTCGAGCAGCGGCTCGGACAGGGGAGTGCTGCGCCGCAGCACGGCCCGCGTCAGGGTGGCGCCGTCGACCCAGTCCCAGCCGCCGAAGCGGATCTTCGCGGCGGCGGCGAGCGCGTAGGTCGCGACCACGGCGAGCGCGATCATCGACAGCGCCCAGCCGGCGGCTTCGGTCCGCTCGCGCGAGCGCAGGGGGGCGCTGCCCACGCTGGGCAGGACGAACAGCAGCACCAGGAACGCGAACCGGTCGTGGTCGACCTTGCCGTAGCTCATCGCCACGACCATCCACTGCAGGTAGAGACCGGCGACCGCCCAGCCGGCCAGCCGGGGGAGACGGTCCGCCACGGCGAGCGCTGCCGCCACCAGCGCCGCGCTCACGAGGACGACCTGGAAGAGCTCCACCCACGGCCCGGGGGTGGGCAGCGGCAGCAGCCGTCCGATCCGGAGCGGCACGTACAGCTCGCTCGGGACCTGCGCGTGACCGCGGACCCAGGTGGTGGTGAGCAGCACGTCCACCGGGACGAACAGCAGCGCGACCACGCGGAGCACCGCCACCCGCGCCAGCGGGGCTGGGCGGAGCAGCCAGCCGGTCACGGTCGCACCCAGCGCACGACGACCCGCTCGGTCTGGGCCCCGGTCGGCCGGCTGTCGCGGAGCTCGTAGGCGCGCTCGACGACGCGCACCTGCTCGTACGGCAGCTCCTCGGGCCGCAGCCTGTCGTGAGCGCGCGACAGGGCGCCGAGCAGCGTCGGGTCGGCGGTGAACCGCCGGACCTGTCCCTCGATCTCGGCCCGCTTCAGCCCGGTGGAGCGCTCGTCGACGACCCGCAGGGTGCCGCCGGTGTCGACGGCCTCCACCCGGGTGCTGACGACGGTGCCGTTCGGGTCGTCCCGCGTGGAGTACATCCGGAACGGGCCGAACGGGAAGTCGTCGTCCTGACCGACGAACGTGCCCGCCAGCACGAGCCCGGCGACGACCACGGTGGCGGCCGTCCGCGCCCGACGTCCCGCCTGGCTGAGCATGGGCGCAGCCTATCGGCGGTCGGGGCGGCGACAGGCCGATGTGACGCAGCGTGACGACAAGGGTCAAGGGCCTGCCTCGGCCGGTCGATGAGAGCAGCACACGCGTGTCCCCCCTCCGAAGGATCCCCGCATGCTGCGCTCGCTCACCGTCTCGGTCCTGGCCGCTGTCGTCCTGGTGCCCCTGAGCGCCGTCCCGGCCACCGCGGCCACCATCACCGCGCGCGACCAGGCGGCGCCCATGTCCGCCAGCCTGTGGAAGAGCAGTGCGACCCGCCGGGCCGTGCGTGCACCCGAGGCCGTGGCTGCCGTGGCCACACGGGTGGCCGCGCCCGCGCCGGCTGTCTCGCCGGCCCCGGCCTACCAGGACCGCGTGCTGGCGCTGACCAACGTCGAGCGCACCAGCCGGGGGCTCGCGCCGCTGACCCTGTCGAGCTGCGCCGACGGGTTCGCCGACCGCTGGGCCGGCAGCCTGCTGCTGTCCGGCCAGCTGTCGCACCAGGTGCTGGCGCCGATCCTGAGCACCTGCACGGCGAGGTCGGTGGGGGAGAACGTCGCCTTCGGGAACGTCACCCCGGAGCAACTGGTGGCCATGTGGATGGCCTCAGCCGGTCACCGGGCCAACATCCTCAACAGCACCTTCAACCGGCTGGGCGTCGGAGCGACCAGGTCGAGCACCGGCCGCTGGTACGGCGTGCAGGTGTTCCTGCGCGTCTGACGGGCGGCGCCCCGGGCGGCATGGTCGAGTGAGCGGTGTCCACGCTCGTCGACGTCGGTCCCGCCCTGGGCATCGCCCTCGTGCTGCTGGCCGTCCTGGCCGCGGTCGTCTCGCGGTACGCCTGCCTCGGTCACGACCGCGCGGTCGTCGTCGCCAGCCTGCGCGCGGTCGGGCAGTTGGCGGCCGTCTCGCTGGTGCTCGCCGCCGTGATCGAGTCGCTGCCGCTGACGCTGCTGTTCGTCGGCGCGATGTACGCCGTCGCCTCGCTGACCGCCGGACGACGGCTGGTCCGGCGGCGCGCCGCCTGGTGGGCCGCCCTGCCCGTGGGAATGGGCGCAGTGCCCGTCGTCGTGGCGCTGCTGCTCGCCCAGGTGGTTCCCGCCGAGGGCATCGCGATCGTCCCAGTCGCCGGGATCCTCATCGGCGGCGCCATGACCGTGACGGCCCTGGCCGGTCGTCGAGCGCTCGACGAGCTGCAGGCGCGCAGGGGCGAGGTCGAGGCCGGCCTGGCCCTCGGCCTGCTGCCGCGCGACGCAGCGCTCGAGGTCTGCCGGTCGGCTGCCGGGCAGGCCCTGGTGCCGGCCCTGGACCAGACCAGGACTGTCGGCCTGGTCGCCCTGCCGGGCGCGTTCGTGGGCACCCTGCTCGGCGGTGCGACCCCGGTCGAGGCCGGCGCGGTCCAGGTGCTCATCCTCGTCGCGCTGCTGGCTGTGCAGTCCGTCGCCATCGCCGCCACGGTCGAGCTGGTCGCCCGAGGGACCTTCGCCGACAGCTGAAGAGGGGGCCTGTCTGCTACTACCTGACATAGTGTCGATTATCGGCGAACAGCAGGCGTGGGTCGGGCGCTGCGCGGCTCTACGCCGTACGACTCACGACGGCTCTGCGTTAGCGCCTCGGACGCGTCACGCAGTCGCGTCGACCCTGGTCCGTCGTCCGCCGCCCAGGTCTACGCCGCTGGCTGGCGGACTGAGTCCGGACCGAGTGCGCCTGACCGTCGCGCGACCGAGGCTACGGCCGGCTGCTGAACTCCCCCTCGACGTCCGGGATGATCTTGTGGGAGCGGCATCCTCCCAGGATTCTGCGACGACGGCCCGGGACCTCTCGCCGCCGTGCCTGCTCTGCGGTCTGCCCTGAGTCACCGTGGCGATCTGTGATCCGGAAGGACCTCAGCCGATCAACGGGATGACGCGAGCCACCCGCTGCCAGGTGGATCTCAGCGTGTCGCTCGCCTCGACGAGCGGCCCGCGCCCTGCGGAGTGTCTGTACATCGTGGAAACCATGAATGGATGTAGTGAGAAGTCGACTTATCGCCGTTGGAACGGAACGACGGCACGGAACGCGGCCTGTCCGGCCCGCATCGCGAAGCCTTCACGGACGGGAGCGGTGGCGCCCGCGCCGTGCCCGACCTGCTGACCCGGGGTCAGGAGCCGGCGTCGGCCCGCCCGAGCGCGTGGTCGAGCTCCGCCTGGGCACCCGGCACGCCCGCCTCGACGGCGCTCGCCGCCCGGGACACGTCGATCATGACCTGGCGGTCGACGACCTTGACGCGCTCGCGCGGCTTGTCGCCGACGGGCCCGAACGCCTCGCCGAGCGCCAGCTCATGGGCATCGAGCAGCTGCCAGCCGTCCCACGTGGTCCAGGCGACGCCGCGGCTGTCGAGGAACTCGGCGACGGCGTCCGGGGACGGCTCGGCGGCCTGCGGCATGGTGTCGAGGTCGGCCAGCAAGGAGCCGACCGTCTCGATGGCGTCGCCCTTGGTGTGGCCGATGAGGCCGACGGGGCCGCGCTTGACCCAGCCGTTGACGTACACGCCGGACAGGTGGCTGCCGTCGAGGTCCAGGACGCGGCCGGCCGAGTGCGGCACGACGTGGTTGCGGCTGTCCCACGGCAGGCCGGGCAGCTCGGTCGAGCGGTAGCCGACGCAGCGGTAGATCGCCTGGACAGGCCAGTCGGTGAACTGCCCTGTGCCGCGGACGTTCCCGTCACCGGTCAGCTCGGTGCGCTCGGTGCGGAAGCCCTCGACCGACTCGCCACCGAGCACCTCGACGGGCGACTCGAAGAAGTGCAGGAACAGCTTGCGGGGGCGCGGCCCCGGCTCGCGCATGGCGTAGCGCTCGAGCTCGCGGACGACGAGCTTGGTCTGGTTGTCGCTGTTGATCGCGGCCACCGAGCCGTCGTCGTACTCGATGTCCTCGGGGTTGACGATGACCTCGACGTTCGGCGAGTGGTCGAGCTCGCGCAGCTCGAGCGGGGTGAACTTGGCCTGCGCCGGACCGCGGCGGGCGAAGACGTGCACCTCGCGGACGGGGTTGGCCGCCAACCCCCGGTAGACGTTGTCGGGGATCTCGGTGACGAGCAGCTCGTCGGCGGTCTTGGACAGCATCCGGGCGACGTCGAGCCCGACGTTGCCGGCGCCGACGACGGCGATCTGCTCGGCGCCCAGCGGCCACTCGCGCGGCACGTCGGGGTGGCCGTCGAACCAGGAGACGAAGTCCGCCCCGCCGAAGCTGCCCTGCTTGTCGATGCCGGGGACGTCGAGATCGCGGTCCTTCTCGGCGCCGGTCGTGAAGACGATCGCGTCGTAGTAGCGGCGCAGGTCGTCGAGCTTGACGTCGACGCCGTACTCGACGTTGCCGATCAGCCGGATCTCGGGCTTGCTCAGCACCTGGTGCAGCGCCTTGACGATGCCCTTGATGCGCGGGTGGTCCGGCGCGACGCCGTACCGGATCAGCCCGAACGGCGCCGGCTGGCGCTCGTACAGGTCGATCGACACCTCGGTGTCGGACTTCATGAGCACGTCGGCGGCGTAGATGCCGGCCGGGCCCGCACCGACGATCGCGACGCGCAACGGGCGGTCCGCACTGCCGAGCCTGTCCACGACGCTCTCCCCTGCTGGTCCGGTAGCCCCCGGGTCAGAACGGGGGCGCGACCCCTCATTGTTCCGCACGCGGCGCCCGCGGCCGGGATGATCACCGTGACCTGCGCCACTCCGGCCGTTAGCCGAGCCGTACGAGCCCCCAGAAGCTCGAGGCGTACACGCGGCGCACGACCACGGCGCCGCGGGTCCTCGACGCGTCCACCATGTAGCCGTGGCCGAGGTAGACGCCGAGGTGGGTGGCGGGGCTGTTGTACACGACGAGGTCGCCGACCCGGGCGTCGGCGAGGGCGACCTTGCGGCCTGAGGCCACGATCGCCGCGCGCGTCGTCGGTAGGTTGCCGCCGCCGGCATGCCGCCAGGCGGTGCGCACGAGCGACACGTCGTCCCACGCAGTCGAGCCACGCACGCTGGTGGCGTTGCGCGAGGCGGCCAGGGCCGTGCGCGACGACGGGCGCGCCTGCACGCCGGGGAGCCCGGTGAGGTTCGCCAGTCCTGAGGACGGCGCGGCGGCCGGCTTGCGCAGCGGCGGCTTCGCCGCGGTGGGCGTGGACGCGGCGGGCTTCGACGG
>JAOPVV010000386.1 GCA_025966005.1 Frankiales bacterium | reverse complement strand
GAGAAGGTCGTCATCCGGCTGCTCCCCCGCTCGGCCGACGTGCCGATGCTCACCAAGACCGGCATGACGCCGCCGCAGCTCGAGCTGCTCACCAACGCGCTCGTCCAGGCGCAGGGCCTGATCCTCATCACCGGGCCGACCGGCTCGGGCAAGACCAACACCCTCTACGCCGCGATCCAGCAGGTGTCGACACCCGACCGCAACATCGTCACCCTCGAGGACCCGGTCGAGGTGCAGATCGCCGGCATCACCCAGGTACAGGTGCACGAGCGCTCCGGCCTGACGTTCGCCCGCGGGCTGCGCAGCGTCCTGCGCCAGGACCCCGACATCGTCCTGGTCGGCGAGGTCCGCGACACCGAGACCGCCGAGCTGGCGCTGCAGGCCTCGCTCACCGGCCACCTCGTCCTCACGACGCTGCACACCAACGACGCGGTCGCCGCCGTCACCCGCCTGGTCGACATGGGCGTCGAGCCGTTCCTCGTCGCCTCGTCGCTGTCGCTGGTGCTGGCCCAGCGCCTCGTCCGCACGCCGTGCGAGTCCTGCGCGACGCCGTACGTCCCGTCGCCGCGGACGCTGTCGCTGCTCGGCATCACCGAGGCCGACCTCGCCGACGCCAGCCCGCGGCGCGGCAAGGGCTGCGCGGAGTGCGGCGGCACCGGCTACCGCGGCCGTACCGGCGTGTTCGAGGTGCTGCCCGTCACCGCCCAGCTGCGCCAGGTGCTGCTCACCACGCCGACCGAGGCGGCGATCGGCACCGCCGCCCGTGCCCACGGGATGCTCACGCTGCGCGCGTCCGCGCTCGCCGCCGCGCACCGCGGCGAGACGACGTACGAGGAGGTCCTGCGCGCCACCCACGTCGACTCGGTCTCGGGACCGCGCTGCCCGCAGTGCTCCCGCGCGCTGGCCGACGGCATGCTCTGCTGCCCGTTCGACGGCACCAGCGTCGGGCGCGACCGCTGCTCCGGCTGCGACAAGCAGCTCGACGCCGAGTGGAGCACCTGCCCCTGGTGCCGCACGCCGGTCGCCGGCGGCCCCCACCCCCCGGTCACGACGGCCGAGCCCGAGCGCCTGCCGCGGCTGCTGGTCATCGACGACGACCCGTCCATCGGCGCCTTCGTCGAGGCCGCCCTGAGCGGCAGCGCCGAGGTCGTCCGGGCGCTGTCGGCCGACGAGGGCCTGGCCCTGGTCGGCGACGGGGACTTCGACGGCGTGCTGGTCGACAACGGCCTGCCGGACATCAGCGGCCTGGAGCTGATCCGGGTGCTGCGGTCCGACCCCAAGACCCTGACCCTGCCGCTGGTGCTGTTCACCGGCAACGCCAGCCCCGAGATCGAGCAGGAGGCCCGCCGCGCCGGCGCCGACGACTACATCGCCAAGCCGGTCGAGCCGCTGTTGCTCGAGGAGCGCATGCTCGGCCTGCTGTCCAGGCGCACCCGCCGCGTCAGCTGAGGTCGACAATCACCCGACCGTGCGGCTGCGTCGACGACACGCCGTCAGCGGTCGACGCGTGAGCACGGTCAGGTGATCACGCCAGGGCTCGCAGCGCCGCCGCAGTCACCGCGGCCGCCACGACCACGAGCAGGAACGGCGCCCGCAGCACGACCAGGACCGCACCGACCGCGAGCCCGGCGGCCCGGGCGTCCACCACCAGCCGCTGGTCGCCCGCGAACGTCTGCACGACCACCAGCGCGGCCAGCAGCGGCACCGGCAGCAGCACCGCGGCCCGCTGCAGCCGGTCGCGCTCGAGCCACGCCGCCGGCACCGACCAGCCGGCGATCTTGAGCAGGAAGCAGCCGGCCGAGGCGAGCAGCACCGCCGCCCAGATCACGGCCGCACCAGCAGCGGCAGCACCACGAGCCCGGCCAGCAGCACCGGCACGCCCGGCGGGAACAGCGGGACGGCCGCCAGCGCGACCAGCGCCCCGGCCACCGCCACCCCGAGCGTCCGGCGGGCGCGGACCTGCGGGGCGAGCAGCGCGAGGAACGCCGCGGGCACGGCGGCGTCGAGACCCAGCACGGCCGGGTCCCCGAGCCGAGCGGCGCCCACCGCGCCGAGCAGCGTGGCGAGGTTCCACAGGACGTAGACACTCGCGCCGGTCGCCCAGAAGGCCGTCAGCTCGAGCCCGCGCGGCGCGGCGGTCGCCATGCCGGTGGACTCGTCGATGGTGAGCTGCGCCGCCGCGACCCGGCGGACCCCGCGCACCGGCAGCAGCGCCGACAGCCGGACGGCGTACAGCGTGTTGCGGCTGCCCAGCAGCAGCGCCGAGGCGACCGCGGCCAGCACGCTCCCGCCCGCCCCGAGCACCCCGACCAGGGCGAACTGCGACGCCCCGGTGAAGACCAGCAGGGACAGCGCGCAGGCCTGCAGCGTCGACAGTCCGGCGGTGACGGCGGCGGCCCCGAACGACAGCCCGTACGCCCCGACCGCGACCCCGATGCCGACGGCGTCGCGGACGACCGCGCGCCGCTGGTCGGGCTGGCTCAGAGCTCGGCGCCGCACGCGCCGGGCGAGCCGCCGTCGTCGACGAGCTTGCCGAGCAGCGTCGACAGCTGGACGACCTCGTCCGGCGTGAGCTTGCCGGTGACGTGCTCGGCCACGCCGCGCAGGTGCGTCGGCCAGGCGGCCCGCAGCCGCTCGAGGCCGGCGTCGGTGAGCACGGCCAGCGTGCCGCGGGCGTCGCTCGGGCAAGCCTGCCGGGCCAGCAGGCCGTCGCGCTCGAGCCGGTCGGCCAGGCGGGTCAGCCCGGACCGCGACAGCAGCACCCGGTCGGCCAGCTCGGTCATCCGCAGCCGCCGGTCGGGCGCCTCCGACAGCTGCACCAGCACGTCGTAGGACGCCAGCGGCAGGTCGTGCTCCTGGACCAGCTCGTGCTCGAGCCGGCGGACGACGGTGGCGTGGGCCCGCAGGAAGGTGCGCCACGCCGTGAGCTCGGCGGAGGACAGGCCGGTGGACGTGGTCATGCCCCCACTGTAGTTGCGCGCGCACGTTCCGGACCCCTCGGCGAGGGGCGGGACCGTCCGCAATAGCCTGAGCCGCGTGAGACCAGCCAAGGACTTCTTCCGCCCGCTCGCCGTCGGTGCCCCCGAGCCGCTGAGGGAGGTGCCCTGGCGTCCCTCCCGGATGATCCACTTCTTCGACCCGTCGAACCCGAAGATGGTCGCGAAGGTCCCCGACATCGCGTCCAAGGTCGACGTCCTTCTCGGCAACCTCGAGGACGCCGTGCAGGCGTCCAACAAGGAGGCCGCCCGCGCCGGGCTCGTCGAGGTGGCCCGCACCGCCGACCTCGGCCAGGCCCAGCTGTGGACCCGGGTCAACGACCTGGGCAGCCCGTGGGTCCTCGACGACCTGACGACGCTGGTCACCGAGGCCGGCGAGAAGCTCGACGTGATCATGGTCCCGAAGGTCGAGGGGCCCGAGGACATCCACTACGTCGACCGGCTGCTCGCCCAGCTCGAGGCCAAGGCCGGCATCAGCCGCCCGATCCAGGTCCACGCGATCCTTGAGACCGCACGCGGCATGGCGTCGGTGGAGGAGATCTGTGGCGCGTCCCCGCGCATGCAGGGCATCTCGCTCGGCCCGGCCGACCTCGCCGCGAACCGCCGCATGAAGACCACCCGCGTCGGCGGCGGCCACCCCGGCTACCTCGTGCGCGAGGACCCGTCGGAGGACGGCCGGGAGCGCCAGACGTTCCAGCAGGACCTCTGGCACTACACCGTCGCACGCATGGTCGACGCCTGCGCCATGCACGGGATCTACCCGTACTACGGCCCGTTCGGCGACATCAAGGACGTCGAGGCCTGCGAGGACCAGTTCCGCAACGCCTACCTGCTCGGCTGCGTCGGCACCTGGACGCTGCACCCCGTCCAGATCGACATCGCCAAGAAGGTCTTCTCCCCCGAGCCCGGCGAGGTCGCCTGGGCCAAGCGGGTCGTCGAGGAGATGGGCGAGGACGGCCGGGGCGCCGTCATGATCGACGGCAAGATGCAGGACGACGCGACGTTCAAGCAGTGCAAGGTGGTCCTGCAGCTGGCGACGCAGCTGGCCCAGCGCGACCCCGAGCTCGCCGAGGCGTACGGCCTGTGAGCGCGGTCCTGCGGTCGGTGCTCTACATGCCGTCCTCCAACGCCCGCGCGCTGGAGAAGGCCAAGACGATTCCGGCCGACGCGATCATCTTCGACCTCGAGGACGCCGTCGCGCCCGACGCCAAGCGGGACGCACGCGGCCAGGCCGTCGCGGCGGTGCAGAGCGGCGAGTACGGCGGCCGCGTGCTGACGATCCGCTGCAACGGCCTCGACACCCCGTGGGGCGAGGACGACCTGCGCGCCGCCGCCACGTCCGGCGCGACGGCCGTCGTCATCCCGAAGGTCAGCGGCACCGCCCACCTGGCCGAGGTCGTCCGGATCCTCGACGAGGCCGGCGCCCCCGCCGAGCTCGCCGTCTGGGCAATGGTCGAGACGCCGACCGCGGTCCTCGACGTCCGCGACATCGCCGCCGCCGACCGCGTCACCGTGCTCGTCATGGGCACCAACGACCTGGCCAAGGAGCTGCGCGCCGCACTCGTCCCGGGCCGCGCCCCCCTGCTCCCGCACCTCGCGACGACCCTGCTCGCCGCCCGCGAGGCCGGCGTGCTGGTGCTCGACGGGGTCTACAACGACGTGAAGGACCTCGAGGGCTTCGAGGCCGAAGCGCTGCAGGGCAAGGAACTCGGTTTCGACGGCAAGACGCTCGTGCACCCGACGCAGGTCGAGGTGGCCAACCGCGTCTGGGCGCCGTCCGAGGACGAGGTCGCCCACGCGCACCGCGTCATCGAGGCCTTCGACGAGGCCCAGCGCGAGGGCAAGGGCGTCGTCACCGTCGACGGCCGGATGATCGAGAACCTGCACGTCGACAACGCGAGGCGCACCTTGGCCACGGCCGACGCCATCGCCGCCCTGGCCTAGGACGAACGGACCACCCCACTACCCCGCCCGAACCGTTCGCCACGACGCCTCCAGCGAACGGTTCGGGCGGGGTGGTGCGTCTGTCAGGCGCCGCCGAGGGTCTCGCAGGGGACGAGGTCGGCCAGGGTCCTGGCCGGGCCGGTGGCCCACTGCTGGGCGAGCACGCACTCGGCCGGCTTGCCGCGGGGGCTGAAGCTGAGGTCGGCCGGGCCGCTGAAGACCGGGTCCCAGCTCCACCAGGCGATGCCGAGCAGGAACGACGACCGGTCGGGGGTGGCGCCGATCGCGTCGAGCACCGCGCGGTAGGCCTCCGCCTGGCTCTTCAACGCCAAGCGGGTCGACGGCTTGTCGACGTGCGGCGCCCTGCCGAGGAACTGCGCGCTGACGTAGCCGGTCTCGGCGATGAGCACCTTGCGGCCCGTGGTGCGCGACAGCTCGCGCAGGACCTGCATGCCGTAGCCCTGCCAGGTGCCCCGGATCTCGGCGTAGCCGGGCTCGGCCTGCTGCGAGACCGAGAAGTAGGGCGAGACCGACACGACGTCGACCGCGTCCCACCACGTGACCGTGCCGAGCGAGTTGGCGTTGACCGGCGCCATGTAGGTCAGCGGACCGGAGAAGCGCTCGCGGGCCTCGGCGGCGGTGCGCCGCCACTGGGCCGTCTCGCCGTGCAGGCTGTTCTGCTCGGTGCCGATGCTGAACAGCTCGACGTCGTGCTGCTCGGACAGCTCGGCGTAGTGGTTGACGTGGAAGCGCCAGGAGTCGAAGAACGCCGCGCGGTCGGTCGGCTGGAAGCCGCCGCGCCAGGCGGTGCCGCCGAACCACCAGGGCAGCGGCGTGACCGCCACCGTCATGCCGGCGGCATGGACGGCGTCGACAACCAGCCCGAGCTCGGCGTCCGTCGGGGTCGTGAACCCCCGGGTGACCGCGCTCGCCGTCGGCGACGCCACCGCCAGGTAGACGTACAGCGTCACGTGGTTGACACCGATCGCTCGCAGTCGTGGCAGGTCCGGCAGCAGCAGCGGCAGCGGACGGTTGGCGTTGCTGTAGACGACGCCCCGGACGTCGTCGATCGCCGCGAGCGACGGCAGGGCTCGAGCCGGCGCGGCAGACCCCGGGGTGGCGAGGGCGGCGAGCAGCAAGGCAGCCAGGAGCAGTGGCAGACGGGCACGCATGCCACATCGTGACAGACGCCACGGGACGGGCATCCCGGGCGTCTCGGGGCGGCCCGCTGAGCGCACCGGACGTACGATGGTGCGTGCTCGAGCGCGCACCGCCGGGCCACTGACGAAGGACTCCGTTGACCACTGCACCGCCCAGCTCAGGTCCCACGGCCGAGCAGCTGACCGCCGCGCTCTCGACTGTCATCGACCCCGAGATCCGCCGTCCCGTCACCGAGCTCGGCATGGTGAAGTCGGCCGAGGTCGGCCCGGACGGCGTCGCCCGGGTCGGCATCTACCTGACGGTCAGCGGCTGCCCGATGAAGGACACGATCACCGAGCGGGTCACCACCGCGGTCGGTGCGCTGCCGGGCGTGCAGTCGGTGCAGGTCGAGCTCGACGTCATGAGCACCGAGCAGCGCCAGGCCCTGCAGACCCTGCTGCGCGGTGACAACCCCGTCCGCGACATCCCCTTCGCGCTGCCCGGCAGCCTCACCAAGGTGTTCGCGGTCGCCTCGGGCAAGGGCGGCGTCGGCAAGTCCAGCGTCACGGTCAACCTGGCCGCGGCGATGGCGCAGAAGGGCCTGAACGTCGGCGTCCTGGACGCCGACATCTACGGCTTCAGCGTGCCGCGCATGCTCGGCGTGCAGCACCGCCCCACGCAGGTCGAGTCGATGATCATGCCGCCGTCGGCGCACGGCGTGACGGTCATCTCGATCGGCATGTTCACCAAGGACAACACCCCGGTGGTGTGGCGCGGGCCGATGCTGCACCGCGCGCTGCAGCAGTTCCTCGCCGACGTGTACTGGGGCGACCTCGACGTCCTGCTCTTGGACCTGCCGCCCGGCACCGGTGACGTTGCGATCTCCGTCGCGCAGCTCGTCCCGAGCGCCGAGATCCTGGTCGTCACGACGCCGCAGCTCGCCGCCCAGGAGGTCGCCGAGCGCGCCGGCAGCAT
>JAOPVV010000378.1 GCA_025966005.1 Frankiales bacterium | reverse complement strand
TGAGGTGAAGACTGGCTGCAACTGCAACTGCAACTGCAACTGCAACTGCAACTGCAACTGCAACTGCAACTGCAACTGCAACTGCAACTGCAACTGCAACTGCCGCTGCAACGGCGACGGACGCCGGTGGTCGTAACCGGACGCAGGGCCCCGCGCGACGTAGCGTGCCGACGCGTGAGCACCGCCGCCTCCAAACTCAGGTCCGCTGCCGTCGATGCGCCGAACGTGGGCCAACTCGTGAGCGTCCACGGCCGCAACTGGGTTGTCACAGATCAGCAGCCAAGTGCCATCCCGTTCGACCTGGGGACTGCTGCGGGCCAAGGCCGAGGGGCGCAACCGCACCGTCGTCGCCGGCGCCGACCAGCCGCAGGTCCAGCCGGCCTGACACCGGCGTGTGAGGTTCGGACCGCGTGCAGGCCGTTCCGGACGGTCACCGGGGCCGCGCGGAACGACGGGAGCAGTGGGGTGGGCGTGCCGCTCGACGTGCTGCGGACCGCCTTGGTGCGGCCCTTCGCCGTGCGGAAGCCGAGAGCGTCCTGGATCACCGGGACGCCGCTCTGGTCGCTGCGCTTCCTGACTGGTGGCAGCCCCTGCGCTGGTGCGAATTGGACGGTGCCATCGTAGTCGAGGAGCACGACGTGCCCGGGGGAGCGCAGCCGCTGAGCAGCGCGGACGCACGCAGCTGCCCGGGAAGCGCTCGACGCAGCGTTCAGATCACGGATGTCGTAAACGGAGGGTCCAGCGGCCGGGATGTGCTGGTCGACGAGTTCGTGCGGCAGCAGCACCGACGCAGCGAAGGCGCCGCACTCACCGCGTCTTCGAGGAGCCGGCCTCCGTTGCTGATGTCGAGGAGCTTCGGGGCGAGACCAACGTCGTTCTGCGGAACATGGTGCGCGAGCTCGTCGAGGACGGTGAAGGCCCGCCGTCCTGGACTCGCCGCATCCGCCACGGCCAGGACCGGCGGGGTCGTGTCCCACACCTACGCACCGGCGACGCTGCACCCGCCGGCGGTCTGGACCGACGGCACGTAGCGCAGCTCCACCTCGGACCGGGTTGAGATCACAGCGCACGGGTGGTCCCGGAGAGCCGTCACCGCACCACTCCACTGCTCGTCGAGCTTCTGCAGCACGGTGGTGACGACGGCGTCGACCTCGATCCGGCTGACCCTGGGTGTCAAGCCGGCGCACCGTCGACATCGGGCCGTGCTCTCCGCCGCCCTGACGGCACACCGTAGCGCCGCGAGACCGAGCGACTTCAGGACGGTCTCCCGTCACCGGGCCTCGCCCTTGAGCAGGTCGACGGGTCGGCGTACGGCGACATGGTCCGCGAGCGCCTGGTCCGTTGCCTCACCCAGTACGAGACCACTCCTGACCACGTCGGTCGACGACCTTGCGAGCCGAGCTGCTGGCCGCTTGGGTGGCCGTGCACCCCACGTCGTGCGGCGATGGCTCAAGGGCCAGACCGCCGCTCCGGCGCGCGATCTCGACGTGGCGCTGAACGACGCCGTCCGCCGCCTCGGGGCGGCCTCAGCTGACCAGCCGCCGACGGCGCAAGAGACGGTCGTCGTCTTCCGCACCACGGGCGTGGAACGGGTCGTCCCAGCGCTGAGGGCCGATCCGGGCCGACGACGACAGCCCCCGCCGCCCTGACATGGCCGTGCGGCGTCACCCCCCGAACGGGGGGTGAGGACCCTCCTGTCGTCCGAAACACCCCCCGCCTGTGGCCTGGACCACATGACCCGGATGCCCCGAAGGTGGGCACCTGTCGCCCTTCGACCGGATCGAGACCGGAATGTCCCTGAACGTCGAAGCGCCAGCGGCACCCGTCCGCGGACGCCGCAAGCGCCTCGCGCCCGGCCTGACCGCGGCGGCCCCGGCCGTTCGGACCAAGCCTGCCCGCAAGGGACCGGGTGTCCTGAGCCGTGGTCTGACCGAGACCGGGGAGATGGTCCTACTCCTCGGCGCGGTGATCCGCACGGGCGTGACGCAGCCCCGCGGCTACTGGGGCGACGTCCGGGACGTCATGGCCGACATCCTGCGCAAGTGCTGGTTCCCCATGATCGTCAGCACCCTCGCCTTCGGGCTCGGTGCGCCCGGACTGCAGGGCGGCAACCTCTACAGCCTGTTCGGGATCCCTGAGCGCCTCGGCAGCTTCTTCATCATGGCCAGCGTGCGCGAGTTCGCACCGTGGATCAACGCGATGGTTGTCGCAGGGGTCATCGGCACCGCGATCACGGCCGACATCGGGGCGCGCAGGATCCGCGAGGAGATCGACGCCATGGAGGTCCTCGGCGTCGACCCCGTTCGCAGCCTGGTCCTGCCCCGCGTCATCGCCCTGACCGTCATCACCGGCGCGCTCGACCTGGTCGCCCTCAGCTTCGGCGTCGTCGGCGGCTGGATCGCGTCCGTCCCCCTGCTGGGTGCGACGAGCGGCGGCTTCTTCGCCAACTTCTTCGCCAACGCCACCGTGACCGACCTCTGGGGCAGCGTCCTGAAGACCGCCATCTTCGGCCTCTTCATCGCCGTCGTGTGTTGCTACAAGGGCCTGAACACCAAGGGTGGCCCCGCCGGAGTCGGACGAGCGGTCAACCAGGCCGTGGTCATCGCCTTCGCAGCCATCTGGATCTTCAACTACGTCTTCACGACCATCCTGCTCGGCCTCAACCCCGGGATGCAGGTCTTCAAATGACCGGCCACGACACGTCCGGAGGACCACGATGACGATCCTCGACGAGGCGGCACGCAGCAGGACGCCGTCGCGAGCGCCGCAGAGCGTCCCTGACGTCGAGCTGACCCCGGGCCGGCTGCTCGGACAGGCCAAGCACTTCGCCGAGGTGACGTCGGACATCACGCGCTTTGGCCTGTCCATCGGCCGCCGCATCCCGGATCTGCGCCAGTACCCCAGCGAGGTCGTGCGCCAGACCGCGGTCCTGGTGCTCTCGAGTGGCCTGATCATCTGGCTGATGCTGTTCGTCATCGGCGCGCAGTGCGGCATCGAGGGCAACTACGTCCTCAAGCAGATCGGTGCGCCGCTCTACTCCGGCATCTTCACCGCGTGGTGCGCGATCCGCGAGATGGCGCCGTACATGTGGGGCTACATCCTGGCCGCCAAGGTCGGGTGCGGTCTTGTGGCCGAGCTCGGCTCCATGCGCATCAGCGACGAGATCGACGCCATGGAGGTCATGGGCGTGGACTCGAAGACCTACCTCGTCGCCAGCCGGCTGGTGGCGGCCCTGCTCGCCATGCCCTTCCTCTACATCGTCGGGCTCGGGGTCATGTACACGGCCGAATACCTCGTCGTCGTCGTGCAGTTCGGCGAGGTCTCGCCCGGCGGCTACGACTTCATCTTCTGGCTCTACCAGAACCCGCTCGACCTCGTGTACAGCCTCACGAAGGTCATGGCGATGGGCATCGTCATCGTCGTCGTGGGCTGCTACTACGGCTACAACGCCCGCGGCGGACCCATCGGCGTCGGGAGGGCCACGGCGACGTCGATGATGGTCAACATGGTGCTGATCCACGTGATCGGCGTCCTGGGGACGATGTTGTTCTGGGGCTTGAGCCCGAACGCACCCATCGCCAACTAGCGCACCAGCGCGCGTCGTCGCGCTGTCCGCACACCCCGTTCCGAAGACATCGTGGAGAAGCTGTGAGCATCGCACCGCCCGACACCAAGGTCGCCGTGCAGGTCGACGACGTGCACAAGGCGTTCGGGGACTTCAAGATCCTGCGTGGTCTCAGCATCCCGTTCGTCGAGGGGGCCATCACCACGGTTCTCGGCCCCTCGGGCACCGGCAAGAGCGTGCTGCTCAAGCACCTCGTCGGGCTGCTCGACCCGGACCAGGGCGAGATCCGCTTCTTCGGCCGCCCGGTGAGCGAGATGAGCGAGAAGGAGCGCAGGGAGATGCGGATCCGGTACGGCGTCCTGTTCCAGGACGGCGCGCTGTTCGGCTCCATGAACGTCTACGACAACATCGCTTTCCCGCTTCGCAAGCACACGGACATGAGCGAGGACGAGATCGAGTCGCTGGTCATGCAACGCATGGCCGAGGTCGGCCTCGAGGCAGCTGCGGGCAAGACGCCGAACGAGGTCTCCGGCGGCATGAGGAAGCGCGCCGGCTTCGCCCGCGCCCTGGTCCTGAACCCGGACGTGGTCCTGTTCGACGAACCGGACTCCGGCCTGGACCCTGTACGCACCAGCTTGCTCAACGACGTCATCCTCGACATGCACGCCGAGCACGGCGGGACCTACGTCCTGGTCACCCACAACATCCCGACGACCCGCAAGGTCAGCGACTACGTCGGCCTCATCTGGCAGGGCCGGCTCATCCACTACGGGCCGACCGAGGAGGCGTTCGCCTCCGAGGATCCCTTCGTCCGGCAGTTCCTGGCCGGCGACAGCGCCGGTCCGCTCGGGATGGACTGACGTGCCTACCCTGTCCTCGGCCGTCCGCCGAGCCGTCATCGGCGGCGCGGGCATGCTCGTCCTGATCGGCGGCCAGGCAGCGGCGTCCAACCTCGCCGGCGGTTACGACTACGAGCTGACCATCGTCATGCCGAGCGCGCCGAACCTGGTCAAGGGCGGCAAGGTCGAGGTTGACGGGGCCGACGCCGGCCGGGTGTCCGCGCTCGAGGTGCGTGACGGCCAGGCACTGGTCACGGTCGGCATCCGAGACGACTTCGCTCCCCTGCCCAGCGGCACCACCGCGCGCATCGAGTGGAAGGCCCTGCTCGGCGAGCGAACGCTGGTCATCGAGCCCGGGCCAGCGAGCAACCCGGACCTCCCGCACCGAGGCCGAGTCGAGGGTTCGCGGCAACGTGTCGAGCTCGACCAGGTGCTGGCGGCCCTGGACCCGGCAACCCGCACCCGACTGCAGAGCTTCACCGCGCGCCTGGCGACGACGCTCGACGGCAGCGAGTCCGACGTCAACGACACCCTCGGCACGGCCGCACCTGTAGTAGAGGCGCTCGGGCAGATCGCCACGGCCGTCGGCCAGGACGGCGCTGCGCTGCAGAGCCTGGTGACCAGGTTGCGGGACGTCACCGACGCCACGACCGCGCGCCGCGATGACGTCCGCAGCGCGGTGGCCGACCTGACCTCCCTCAGCGAGCGCACGGCACGGGAGCGGGAGAGCCTCGGCAAGACCCTCGAGGCCCTGCCCGGCACCCTGCAGCAGGCGACGGCGACGCTCGACCGGGTCCCGAGCACGGTCGACGCGGCCGAGCCGCTCCTGCGCGACGCCGCGCCGCTGGCTGCGGAGCTCAAGGCAGCGGCGGCCGACCTCCGGCCACTGCTCCAGGACCTGCGTCCGGCGCTGCAGGACCTGCGTCCCGCCCTGTCGCAGTTCTCTACCGTGCTTCGTGACACGCCCGGTCTGCTCGACGGCGCGGCCGCCGTGCTGCCGGGGCTGACGCAGGCCGCGCAGGGCTCCCTGCCGGCGGTCGACTTCCTGCGGCCGTACACCCCGGAACTCGCTGGGTGGCTCGCCAACTGGGGTTCGTCCACGGCGAACTACGACGTGTACGGCAACTACGCCCGCATCTACGCCCAGGCGGGACCGAGCAGCCTGAACGAGTCGCCGGCCCTGCTCGGCCCCGCAGTCGGGGACCTGGGACTCGTGCGATCCAACCCCCGTCGCCAGCCCGGCGAACTCGAGGGCCAGCCCTGGACGGACGCGAACGGGAGCCAGATCCGATGAAGCAAGCACTCCGACGAGTCCTCCCTGCGGGTCCCCGACCTGCGCCGGTGGTCGGCGTCGCGGTCGTCGCTCTGGTCGCCCTGACAGCGGGGCTCGCCTCACAGGGCCAGCGCGACGACGACGCTCTGGACATCACCGCGGTCTTCACGGACGCGAGCGCGCTGCTGCCCGGCAACGAGGTCAAGATCGGTGGGGTCACGGCCGGCGTCGTCGAGTCCATCGACCTGATCGAAGGCAAGGCGCAGCTGTCCTTCTCCATCGCACCGGAGTTCCTGCCCCTTCACCGCGACGCCACGGCGTTCATCAAGCCTGTCAGCCTGCTCGGCGAGCGGTACGTCGACCTTGACCCGGGCACTCACTCCGCCCCGCTGCTCGAGGACGGAGGTGTGCTGCCCGCTGAGCAGACCGGACGTCTCGCCGACCTGGACGAGGTCCTCGACGTGGTCGACGCACCTACTGGTGAGGCACTGGCAGCGACGTTGACCACGCTCGGCGTCGGCATCGGCGGCAACGGCGCCCCGGCGGCCAAGGCTCTAGACCGCCTGCCGGCGGCGATGAAGGACACCGAGCGCCTCATCGCGGTGCTCGAGCGCCAGAACGCCACGCTGTCTGAGCTCGTCGACGCGGCGACTCCGGTGGCCCGTTCCCTCGGCACCGAGCGCGGTGCGCGCTTGGACGGCCTCGTCGAGGGCGCTAGCCGGGTGCTCGCCGCGACCACCGCCGAGCAGCGCGCCCTGGAGCAGTCGCTGCAGGCGCTGCCGGCCACCCTCGTGGAGGCCCACGCCCGCCTGGCGAGCCTGGCGGACACAGCGGAGCAGGCCACGCCGCTGCTGAAGGACATCAGGCCGGTCACGACCGACCTCGAGGACATCAGCGGGGAGCTTGATCGGCTGTCCCGGGCGGCCGACCCGGCGCTGACCCGCTTGACGCCCGTCCTCGAACGGGCGCAGGCCCTCATCACGCAAGCCCGCCCGGTCGCCGCGGACCTGGCCGCCGCCGCACCGGCGGCTCGCTCGGTCACGGCCTCCGGTCGCCCGGTCGCACTGGCCCTCATCGGCGACGAGACGAAGCTGGCCAACCTGCTGGAGTTCATCCGCAACTGGGCGTTGACCACGAACGGCAAGGACGGCCTGAGCCACTACTTCCGGGCGCACGCCATCGTCAGCGAGGAGACGCTCATGGGCCCGATCCCTGTCGACACGCCGCTCAAGGACGTGACCAAGGACCTCCCCGCGATCGGCGTCCCGACAGCGGTCCCGCTCGTCACCGGGCTGCCCGGCCTCGGCGACGTCGTCCGCCGCCTGCCCGCTCTCCCGCTGCTCGACCCGGACAGTGCGACCGGCCTGACCGTCCACCAGGAGCGCGACCTGCTCGGCATCCTGCTGGGAGGACGACGATGACGATGACGAAGGCCAACGTCGTGGGCGGGGCCGTCCTGCTCGTCTTCACCCTCAGCCTCGGCGTCGCCTTCACCTCACAGCGGGGGCTGGTAGGGCGCGAGTACACGACGGTGGACGTGGCCTTCGACGACATCGGTCCGGCGCTGCGCGCCGGCAACGACGTCCGGGTGGCCGGCGTCCGGGTCGGCCAGGTGCGCGACATCACCGGCAAGGACGGCAAGTCGGTGTTGACCCTGCAGCTGGACGGCGACCGCGCGCTGTACCGCGACGCCACGGCCTTCGTCGACGCCCGCAGCGCCCTCGGCCAGAAGCTGGTGCAGCTCGACCCCGGCACCCCGGAGGCCGGGCGGCTGCCGACCGGGACGGTCATCGTGCCCGGTCCTGCCGGCAACGCGACCGACCTGGACGCGCTGCTCGACGTGCTGGACCAGCCGACCCGCGCAGCGATGGCCAGCACGCTGCGCACCGCTGGTCGGGGCACGGCTGCCCACGCGCAGGACCTGGGCGACCTGCTGGGTTCCAGCCCGGACCTGCTCGAGGACGGCAGCGCCGTCAGCCGGGCGCTCAGTGCTCCGCAGGCCGAGCTCGACACGCTCCTCCAGACCGCGCGCACGTTGTCAGGGCGCTTCGACGGCCGCGAGCGCCAGCTCGCGGAGCTCGTCACCGAGCTGGACGTCACCCTCGGTGCGCTGGCGGTCGACGACGGTGCGCCGATCGAGCAGACGCTGCAGCGCACTCCGGAGACGCTCGACCGTGCCCGCTCGGCGCTCAGCTCGCTGGAGCAGCCGCTCGAGAACGTGCGCGTCAGCGTCCTCGAGCTGCGCGAGGGAGGGGCCGCGGTCGGGCGCAGCACGCCCGACATCCGGGCCACCCTGCGGGAGGCGGTCGCCCCACTGGGCGGCGTGCCCTCTGTGGCCGACCAGGCCGCGCCGGCCCTGCGGGACCTCACGACTCTCGTGTCGGACGTGCGGCCCCTCGCCCCCAAGGTGCGCCGAGCGGTCACCCTCGCTGCCACTCCACTGGACGTCCTGGCTCCGTACAGCCCTGAGGTCTCACTCTGGTTCGAGTACGCCGCCGACGCGCTCTCGGACGGTGACAAGAACGGCCACTGGCTGCGCCTGAACATCCTCGCCAACAGCGAGTCGATCTCCGGCAGCGGTCCGTTCGGAACTCTGCTTCCGGACCCGATCACGTCGCGGAACGCCTATCCCGCACCGGGCGAGGCGCAGCAGCAGACCACGTCAGGAACAGGACGATGAAGGCTCTCGCACGCAGGCTGCCTCGGCTGTCGGCTCTGCAGCTCGGCGCACTGCTCCTCCTGGTCTGCGCGCTCGGCGGCGTCCTGCTGTTCAACAAGGCCGCCATCGGAGTCCGGCTCTCGTCGGGCGACGAGTTCACGGTCGACGTCGAGCGGGACTACCGGCTCCGGGCCAACCAGAGCCGGGTCAAGGTGGCCGGGGTCCCCGTCGGTGTTGTCACCGGCGTGGACCAGGTCGGCCAGAACGCCAGGATCACCGTCAAGCTCGACAAGGGGACGCTCGGCCGGCTGGGGACGGCACCGACCGCGGCCATCCGCCCGACGACCCTGCTCGGGGGCAACTACTACGTCGCGCTGGCGCCGGGCGGCGATCCCGGCGTCCCGGACGGCGGCGTCCCTGTCGAGCGGTCGACGGTCCCCGTCGAGCTCGACCGCGTGGTCGAGCAGATCGGCCCGGAGCAGGTCGCGGGCATCCGGACCTCGCTCGAGCAGCTCGACGGCGCCTTGGCGCCGCGCGGTGAGGCTGCCGTTCAGGACCTGGTGGCGAAGGCCCCGGAGAGCCTGGCACCGGCTGGCCAGGTCCTGCAGGCACTGCAGGGGACCGAGCCGCAGGACGACCTGTCGGACCTCGTTGCGGGCCTGGAGTCCATCGGCCGCGCGCTGTCCGAGGAGCAGGGAGAGCTGGAGGCCGTGCTCGCTGCGGGCGCCGGTGCTGCAGACACGTTCGCAGGGCAGCGCGATGCGCTCGCCGAGATGCTGTCCGATGCCCCGGAGACCCTGGCCGTGACTCGCGGCGCGCTGAGCCGCCTCGACACGACCATGGCCGAGCTGCGCAGCACCGCTCCGGTGCTGCGGCCCTCGGTGAGCGAGGCGGCGCGGCTGCTGGCTGTCGCCCGACCGGTCCTCAGGCAGGCCCGCCCCGTCGTCGCCGACCTGCGTCTGCTGGCCCGCGATCTGCGCCCGTTGCTGGGCGATGCGGTGCCGGTCGTGCGACAGGCCACCGAGGTGACTGACGACGTCGCCGGCCCCGTGGTCGACCGGCTCCGGGGGCCCGTTCTCAAGACGGTGCTGAGCCCGTACCGCGGGGAGACGCCCTTCTACGAGGAGCTCGGGTACATGATCGCCGGTCTCGGTGCCACCGCGAAGATGACCGACGCCAACGGCGCGTCGATCGCCTTCCAGCCGGGGTTGGGTCAGCAGTCGGCCGGCGGCCTGCCACCTCTGCCCCTCGACTCCGTCTTCGCCGACCTGCTCGGCCTCGAAGGGACGAACCCGTGACCAGGACCTCTCGCCTCACGCGGTCCTACGACCGGCTGAAGCGCACGCCCGGACTGCCGCGAGACACGGCGGTGATCGCCGGACTCGTCGTCATCGGCCTGGCGAGCGGCGGGTACATCCTCAGCCAGCAGCGCGTCTCCTACCCGTGGGACGACGGCTACACGTTCGCCGCCGACTTCGACGAGGCCCCCGGCATCAGCCCTGGCAACGGCCAGGAGGTGCGGATGGCGGGTGTGACCGTCGGCGACATCGTCGCGGCCGACATCACCCCGGACGGCAGGGCGCGACTCACGCTGCGGATCGAGGACGAGGACAACCGCGTCTTCGACAACGCCCGACTGGTCCTGCGGCCCAAGAGCCCGCTCAACGAGATGTACGTCGAGGTCGCCCCCGGTGGCGCTCCCGGTGAGCCGCTCGCGGAGGGCGGCGTCATCCCGACGACGCAGACCGAGGACCCCGAGCAGGTGGACGAGGTCCTGCAGCACCTGGACGAGGAGTCGCGCACCGCTGTCGGCAGCCTGCTCGCCGAGGCAGACGCCGCGCTGGCCTCGGCGTCGGTGGACCTGCCTCCCGGTCTCGAGGCGACCGACGCCACGCTCACCTCCCTCCGGCCCGTGGTCGAGCAGCTGGCCACACGGCGGGAGAACCTGCGTCTTCTGGTGACGGCGCTGTCCGACATCGCCCGGGTGGCGGGCAGCGACGACGCACGTCTCAGCGCTCTGGTGGCCGACGCCCGCAGCACGCTTGCGGTCCTGGATCGCAGCGACGCCGAGCTCGACGCGGCGCTGGGCGAACTGCCCGGTGTCACCGACCAGCTGAGGCGGGCGACGTCGGCGATCGACACGCTCACCGGCGAGCTGGACCCGGCCCTGGCCGGCATGCGGACGGCCGGAGAGGAGCTCCCCGGGGCCCTTCGCCGTCTCAGGGGCACGGTCGGGGCGCTCGACCGCACCCTCGACGCAGCCGCTCCCGTGCTTCAGCAGGCCCGCCCGCTCGTCGCCGACCTGCGACCTCTCGTCTCGGACCTGCGGCCGATCCTGTCGGACGCGGCCGCAGTGACAGGCCGCCTCGACCTCGCCACGGCGGAGCTCGTCGAGTACCTGCCGGACCTCAAGGACTTCGTCTACAACACGACCAGCGTGACCAGCCTGGAGGACGCCAACGGCGGCATCCTGCGCGGGCTGTTCCAGTTCAGCCCTACCTCCGCGCCCGTGGCGCTGCCGAGCCAGAAGGGCGGCGACCGATGAGGATTCCCGCAGCTTCACTGCCCAAGGTGCGACTGGGGATGGTGCTGGCGTTCCTGGTGGCCTGCCTGGTCTTCTTCCTGTTCCTCTGGGTCCGCATGGGCGGTCAGCTCGGGCCGCTCACTGACGGCTACCGCGTCACGGCGACCGTGTCGGACGTGCAGAACCTCTCCTACGACTCCGACGTCCGGATCGCTGGCGTGCTCGCCGGCAAGGTCCGCGAGCTCGACGTCCAGGAGGGCTCGGCGCGCGTCGTCATGCAGTTCGACGAGGACACCGCGCCCATCCACGAGGGCGCGACGCTCCGGATGCGCAGCAAGACGCTCATCGAGGAGTCCTACCTCGAGCTCGTCGACGGGACGGGTGCGGCGCTCGAGGACGGTGCCGCCCTGCCCGTCGAGGCAGAGCTCGAGTCGGTGCAGCTCGACGACGTCCTGCGATCGCTGGATCCGCCGACGCGAGCTGCCCTGCAAACGGTCGTGCAGTCGATGTCGACGAGCACGAGCGGGCGCGGCAGCGACATCGACGTGCTGCTCGACGGCGCCGGCGACCTCGGTCGCGAGGGTGCGACGACGCTGAGCGCCCTTGAAGCCCAGTCCGAGGACCTGACCGTCCTGTCCCGGCAGACGGCCGTCCTGCTCAGCGCCCTCGACGGCGGCCAGGGCGACATCGCTCGCCTGGTCGAGTCCGCCCAGGAGCTCTCCTCGGTCGTGGCCGCCCGCGGCGATGACGTCGAGCAGTCGGTACGCGCGCTGCCCGGCTTGACCGGCTCGGCCGTCGAGGCGACCACCGACCTCGAGCGCCTGTCCACGTCCCTGGCACCGGTGGCGGCCGACCTGCGGCAGGCGGCGCCCGAGCTCGACGCCGCCCTGGTCGAGCTGCCGGCCGTCTCGGCCGAGCTGCGCGCGTCCCTGCCCAGTATCCAGTCGGTGCTGGACCTCTCCCCGGCCACGCTCGAGCGCGTCCCGCGGCTGGTGCAGGACGGCCGACGGCTCGTCCCCCCGGCCCGCGTCGCGCTCGCCGACCTGAACCCGATGCTGGCCTACCTCGAGCCGTACGGCGCCGACCTCGGGGCCTTCTTCTCGAACTTCTCCGCCAACCTGCGGCAGTCGGACGCCAACGGCCACTACGCCCGGGTCTTCGTCATCGCGAACGAGCAGTCGCTGCGGACCCTGCCGTACGCCACGAACCTCGGGACGCTCGACAAGTCGAACGCCTACCCCGCTCCCGGCGGGGCGGCTGACCCGGGCCCTTACGACGGCGTGTACACCAGGGTGGTCGAGGAGCCCGAGTGAGCTTCGCCCCTACGGATGGTCCGCCCGAGCAGGCGCTGAGGCGTTCTGGCAGGACCGTCCTCGTTCGCACCGCGGCCGCCCTCCTGGCCGGCGCGCTGCTGGTCGTCGGACTTCTCCGGCTCGAGGTCGACACGGGCATCCGGTCGTTCCTGCCCACGGGTGCGCGGAGCGCGGACGACCTCGCATCGCTCCAGAGCTCGTTCGGCGGCGACCCCATCGTCGTGCTGATCACCGCTGCCGAGGACGGGGGGCTGCTGTCGGCCGAGACGCTGCCCGAGCTCCTGCGCACGGAAGGAGCGCTCGCAGCGCTGGAGGACGTCGCGGTCGTCTACGGACCGGCGACGGCCATCAATCAGGTGGCGGGGCAGACCCAGCGTCTGCTGGCGCGGATCAGCGGTCGCCGCGACGGCTTGCGCGACGCGGCGGTCCGGGACGCGGTGGCGGCAGGCGCCTCGCAGCCGCAGGCCCAGGCCGCCGGGCGAGAAGCGACGGCCGGCTTCGACCGCCGCTACGGGTCCCTTCTCGCAGGCGGGCTCGGGGCAGGGCTGCCGACGTTGAGCAACGCCGCCTTCGTCAGGTCGGTGGCGTACGGACCCGACGGCTCGCCTCGTCCGCAGTACCGCTTCGTCCTGCCGTCCCCGCGAGCGGTCGCGGTCCTGGTCCGGCCGCGCGAGGACATCAGCCAGCTCGACACGGAGGCTCTTGCTCAGGCCGTGCGCTCGACCCTCGCCGAGGCCGACCTCGGCGCAGCGCGGGTGCAGGTGACCGGGACGCCGGTGCTGTCCGCGGCGCTCGCCGACACAGTGCGACGCGAGCTGCCCGGTCTCGCCGCCGTGGCCGTGGGCCTGGTCGGCCTGGTGCTGCTGGCGACCGGTCGTGGTCCGCGCGGCCGTCGGCTGCTGCCGCTGCTCGCGGCCGCCCTGGCCACGGCGGTGACACTGGCGCTCCTAGGGCTCGTCGGAGCCCCCCTGTCGCTCGGCATGCTCGCCCTCATGCCGATCCTGATCGGCATCGGCAACAACTACCCCGTCTACCTGTCCGGCACGGTCGACCGCCGCACCGTGGTGGTCGTCGGGGCGGCCAGTGCCTCGGCCTTCGGTTCGCTGGGACTGTCACCGCTGCCCTTCGTCCGCGGCCTGGGACTGTCGCTGGCGGTGGGCGTCCTGACCTCCGTCGCCGTTGCGCTCCTGCTGGGGCGTTCCGCTGCGGCCGACCGGTCGTCGAGACAGGCACCAGCACCTTCTGCGTCGCCCCGGCGTCCGCGCGTGCTGGCCCTGCTGGCCGTCGGCGTCCTCGTCGCGGGCGGAGGTTGGTGGGCGCTGCCGTCGCTGCCCGTGGAGGCCAGCCCGCAGAGCGCCGCTCGGGGACTGCCGGCAGTCACCGAGGCTCAGCAGGCAGAGCGGGTGCTCGGCGCGACCGGCGAGGTGGCCGTACTGCTCAGCGGTCCCGACGTCCTTGCCCCGGAGGCCTTGGCCTGGAGCCGAGCCGCCGAGGAGGCCCTGGTCGTGCAGCTCGGGGATCGGCTTCGCGTCCTGGCCAGTCCGCAGACGCTGCTGAGCTTCGTGGGTGAGACGCCGACCGCTCCGCAGGTCCTGGCCGCCGCAGACCTGGTGCCGCCCTACCTGCTCGGAGCGGTCGTGCGGAGCGATCGTCGGGAGTCGGTGATCACCCTCGGCGTGCGCATCGCGGACCTGGGGCAGGTGCAGACGCTGCTCGTCGACGTGCAACGGGTTCTGCCGACTCCCCCTGCCGGCTCGTCCGTACGTGTCGCAGGACTACCGGTCGTCGCCGTCGAGGGCTTCGACGCCCTGACCCGCGACCGGGTGGTGCCCAACGTCGTCGCGCTGCTGGTGCTCACTGTCGTCGCCGGCGTCGGTCTCCGTCGCAAGCGCGACGCGCTGTGGGCAGGCACGGCGGCGGCACTGGCCGCCGGTTGGGGGTTCGCGCTTCTGGCAGTGACGGGCGCGGGTGTCTCCCCGCTGACGACCTCTCTGGGGGCGCTGGTGGCTGCCGTCGGATGCGAGTTCACGCTCCTTGGCCTGTCCGAGCGGTCGGCCGGCTGGTCCCTGCCCGCGTCCGTGCGGATCGCCGCAGCGACCGGGATCGCCGGCTTCCTCGCCCTGATGGCCAGTGACCTGCGCGTCATCCAGGAGTTCGGGCTCGTGCTGGTCGCTTCCCTCGTCCTCGCCTACCTCAGCTCCGTGCTCGTCGTGGCAGTGTCTCGCTGCCGACCGTCCGACCGACGCCAGACAGAAGGAACCGATCTGCGCATGGCAGCTACCTCGGACCGACAGCTGGTGCGCCCGTGACGGTCAGGCAACCGGACGGGCACGAGACCCCGTCGGGGAAGCGGGACGACGACGTCCGGCCGTCAGAGGTCGTGCAGAACGCGGACGCCAGCCCTGCAGCAGCCGAGGACTTGTCTGCTGCGAGTCCGTCCCCGTCGCCCGAGGTCGGGCAGGGCGAACCCGTGTTGACGCTGCCGGCCGCCGCGCCGCAGGACGTCGTGGCCCAGGGGTCGGCGCCGCAGGACGTCCTGCCGCATGTTCCTGTGTCGCAGGACATGGCGTCGCAGGACGTGGCGCCGCAGGCGTCTGCTGCGCCGGACGTCGTGCGGCAGGTGTCTGTGTCGCAGGACGTAGGGCCGACGGATGCCGTACCGAAAGATCCTGCGCCCCAGAACGTCCCGCATGCGGATCCCGCGGCCAAGAATGCAGCGCCGGCGGACACAGCGCCGGCGGAGGCAGCGCTGACGGACGACGAAGCCGGCCGGCCCCGGCGTCCCCGCACGCGGGCGCTGGCGGCGGCGCTCGGGCTCCTGGTGGTCGGAGCGGTCGCAGCAGGAGCGCTCCTGTGGGCACCTTGGACGGGACTGCCTGAGGACGCGGCCTTCCAGGTCGGAGACACCGTGGTCACCGAGGTAGACGTGCAGCGCCGCACCGACGTGCTCAGCGCGCTGTACGGGGTGCAGGTCCCGCAGGAGCCGGACCGGCTCGATGCGTTCCGGCGCGACACGGCCAAGGCCATGGCCATCAGCGAGGTGCTCGACAGGGCAGCGCAGGAGGAGGGGATCGCCGTCGCGGACAAGACCGTCAGCGATGCGCTTGACCGCTTCCTCCTGCAGCGCTACCCGGAGGGGGGCCGGCCGGCGTACGTCCAGGCGCTAGCGGCGCGGGGGGTCGGCGAGCAGGACGTCCTCGAGGAGATCCGGCGACAGCTGGAGGTCCGCGACCTGTTCGACCGGACGACCGAGGACGTGACGGTCAGTGACGAGCAGCTGCGCGAGGTCTTCGAGGCCGACCCGTCGACGTACGCCGTCCCCGAGCGTAGGCAGCTGCGGCACATCGTCGTGGCTGACGAGGCGACGGCGCGCGCCGTCCTGCGCAGGGTTGCCGCGAAGGAGCCGTTCGCGGCCGTCGCGAAGCAGGTCTCGCTCGACGGCAGCACCAAGGACAACGGTGGTGTCCTGGGCCTGCTCAGCGCCTCTGAGCTCGACCCGGCCTTCGCGCAGGTCGCCTTCGCGGTCGCGCCCGCGTCTGTCTTCGGTCCGGTGCAGACGGCGCTCGGCTGGCACGTGGGTGTGGTCGACCGGGTCGAAGCCGGCAAGCCGACCACCTTCGAGCAGGTCGTCGTGCAGCTCCGCGAGCAGCAGGAGACCGAGCGGGCGGTGGCGCGGTGGCGCGACTACGTCCGGGAGCGCGTCGAGGACGCCGAGGTGGAGTACGCCGCCGCCTACCGACCGGCGGACCCGCGACCTGACCTGGGCGAGGCGCCGGTGCAGGGCCCGGCGGCCAGCGCGCCGGCGTCCGCGCCGGCCGGATGACCCCCGTCGGCTCGAGCGGCGCGACCGTCGTCACGACGACGATCGTGGTCCTGTGCGCCCTGCTGCTGCTGGGCCTCGGTGTCTGGGGGTGGCGAAACGCTCCGAGCCTGGCGCCCGCAGTCCTCGACGCACAGGAGCGCCAGCTGCGCAGTCGGATGCTGCGTCGCGGCAGCGCTGCCTGTGCGGGCGCCGGCGCCTGCCTGCTCGCTGCGGTCGTGGTCGGCCTGTCCCGCCGCTGACGGCCGGGCTACGGGTCGAGCAGGCCCAGCTGTGAGGCGGTCGCAACCGTCTCGGCCCTCGTGCGCGTGCCGAGGTCCCGCATGATCCGGCTCAGGTACTCCTTGACGGTGTGCGGCGAAAGGTGCATGGCGGCGCCGATCTCCCGGTTCGTCATGCCCTCGGCGACGAGGCGCAGCAGCTGCGACTCCTGAGCGTTGCGTCGCGAGGAGGTCGGCCGCAGCACGCCTGCGGCGACGCGCTCGTCGAGGACGAGGTTGCCGTCCCGCACGGCGCCGAGGCGACCGACGAGCTGGCTCATGGCGATGTCCTTGAGCAGGTAGCCGGAAGCCCCCGCCTCGATGGCGGCTGCCGCGGCCCGTGAGTCCTCGTTGCTCGTCAGCACGGCCACCCGGCTCGTGGGTGACACCGCCACGCAGCGCGCCACGACGTCCAGCCCGCTCGCCCCCCCACCGAGCCGGAGATCGACCAGGCAGACCGCAGGGCGCAGCCGCGCGACAGCAGCAACGTACGGCTCCACGGTCGTCTCGCTGACGACGACGTCCACCCCGTGGCGCTCGAGCGCGCGCCGGAGCCCCTCGAGGACCACCTCGTGGTCGTCCAGGACCGCGACCGTGAGCGTCACGCCTCGACCTCTGTCGGCACGGAGGTGGTCACCTGCAGGCCGCGCAGCCGGGTCGACTCGGACAGCCACAGCCGACCTCCCACGCGCGT
Source organism: Frankiales bacterium (assembly GCA_025966005.1). Taxonomy (GTDB): domain Bacteria; phylum Actinomycetota; class Actinomycetes; order Mycobacteriales; family SCTD01; genus SCTD01. Next base: position 6,130 of record JAOPVV010000378.1, on the reverse strand, counting down.
CGCCTGTCCCTTCAAGCTGTGCAGGCCGTACCCCTTGTCGGGCTGCGGCCAGGAGTCGGGCAGGTTCATCGTGCGCCGCAGGGCGGTCGGGTCGCCCACCCCGTCGTCGTGCACCTCCGCCATCCACCAGTGGTCGCTGCGTCGGACGACCACCATCACCTCCGTGGCCTGCGCGTGCTTGTGGACGTTCGCCAGTCCCTCTCGGACCGTGCGCAGCAGGGCCTTGAGCGCCTCCGGTGAGGGAAGTCGTCCTTCACCGCGCACCTGCAAGTCGACGCCGATGCCCGTTCGGCGGAAGAACTCCTCGACCGTGACGCGGAGGTCGGCGAGCCAGCGCTCGGTGTAGGCACCCGCCGCCACCGTACCCGGCCGCGGGGATGCGTTGCCGGGGCCGGCCGTACGGGGCCCACCGGGCTCGACGCCCTTGCCCGGACGCACCGGCGCGTGCTCCTGCGTCAGCTCGAACAGCGCTGCGCGCAGCTGCTGGTTGCTGACACCGACGTCCTGCTGCGCCCGCAGCACGTGCGCCCGCGCCGCCGCCGGCAGGCGCGGTACGGCGAGTGCCTCCTGCAGTGCGAGGTCCACAGCGAACAGCATCTGCGTCACCCCGTCGTGGAGCTCCGTCGCCATGCGGCTGCGCTCGAGCACCGCTGCCAGGTTGCGGCTGTCCTCGGCCAGCACGGCGTTCTGCAGGACCAGGGCAGCGACGTCGGCGAAGTCGACGAGGGCCTGCAGCTCCTCGTCGGACGGGGTGAAGCGCCGTCCGCGCCGGTCCACGAAGACCAGGCCCCGCACCTCGCTCGAGGCCGACGAGGAGAGCGGGATGACGATGAGGGTCCCCTTCACCTCGAACAGGTCGACGTACTCCTCGGGCACCGCCCGTGCGACGTCCTCGGCAGCCAGCACGAGCGCCTCCCGTCCTGGCAGCAAGCCTGCGAGCTCGGGCACGTCGACCAGCTCGAGCCGGATCTGCCCGACGTCCTCGACCGACACACCGTGCCCTGCCTGCCCCCGCAGGTGGATGCCGTCAGGGTCCGCCGTCACCACCACGCAACGGTCGTAGCCGGCCACTTCGCAGGCCGCACGCGCGACGTTCTGCAGGACCTCGGGAAGGTCGACGCCGCCCATGAGCAGGTGCGCAATGTGCACCAGCCGCTCTCGGATGCCGTCGTACCCGTCGGTCGCCGAACTGGTGCGCCAGCGGTCTACCATCCTGTCGTGATCCCCTTCCTGCGAGTGGATTCCGAGTCGACCGGGACGCTGCTGGTGGGACTGGGTGCGCGAGTGACGCTGATCGGCGCGTCCGGCGCTGGCAAGACCACTGTGCTGCGCGGTCTGCTGGGGTTGGACCGCAGAGCGGCCGCCAGACTGCACGACCGGCCCATCGACCGCAAGGCGCTGCAGCAGATGATCGGCTGGGTCCCCCAGGGGGACGGTGTCTTCCTCGACCAGTCGGTGCTCGACAACGTCGCCTGTCCACCGTATGCGAAGAGGGTCGACCGGTCCGTCGCCATGGACGCGCTGGACCTGCTCGCCCTGGCCGACCGCGCACAGTCGCCTGTCGCCCACCTGAGCCTTCTCGCCCGTCGACGCGTCGCGCTCGCCCGGGCGTTGGCCTCGGCGCGACCGGTCCTGGTGGTGGACGGCGACCTGGACGCGACGCTGCTGCCCCTGTTGCCGCTGCTGCTGCAGCAGGTGGAGCACGTCGAGACCGTCGTGACCGCTGGCTGCGCCGTGGACGACTGGGTCAGGGCTGCGGACAGCGTGGCCCTGGTGGCGGACGGTCGGATCGTCGCGCAGGGCTCGCTCGAGGACCTCGAGCGGCTTCCCGAGCCTGCGGTCAAGGGTGTGCTGTCGTGGGTCACATGACGTCGGTCCGGATCTCTCGGTGAGCGGACGACGGGAGCGTCGGCGGCGACGGGCGAGGGGCGGGGGTGCTCCCGAGACGAGCCCGGCGGCACCCGCGCCGACGGGACCGGTGGTCCGTCGTCCTGCTGTGGCGGCAGCGGGGGCCCGCCCTGACGGTGACGTCCCCGCCGTGGTGCGAGGCGCCTCCACGGGCTTCACCGTGCTGGTGCTCGGAGAGCTGCTGGCACCGGTCGCGGGAGCGGTGAGCAGCGTCCTCGCCGGCCTGTGGCTCTCTCTCGTGGGCGCGGCCGGCTTCGCCCTGGCGGGGCGCCGGGTGGGACGGGCTCGGCGCACCGTGCTGCAGGGTGCGGCGGCAGCCCTCGGTGCGCTGACGCTCACCCTGCCGCTGCGCGTCCTCGCCGATGCTCCGCAGTCGCCGTACGCCTTCGCCGTCAGCGCGGTGTTCGCCGTCGTCGTCGGCGGGCTCGCGGGACGGGCTGCCGGCAGCCTTCGGGACCGCCGGGCCTGACGCACAGCACTCCGCCCGCCCCTGTCGGGGCGGGCGGAGCACGGTGCGCAGCGGTCAGGCGTGGGTCAGCTCACGCTGCCGGGCGATCGACGCGTCGATGACGATGCGGTCCTCGGTGTTGAACTGCTCTTCGAGGTCGGACGGCGAGTGGTCCAGGTCGATGGCGGCCGGGTCCTGCCCGCGAGCGCTCTCGATGGACTCCAGGCGACGGTTGACCTTGTCGAGCGCGTAGTCGGTCATCTCGTCGATGTTGATGCCGAACGGGATGGCGTCGCCGAAGTTGTCGAACAGGCCGACGATGAGGCCGAGCGCGGGTGTCAGCAGCTCCTGCATCCGCTCGTCGACGACGTCCCAGTTCTTGTCGTCGGCCGCGATGTGGCGACGGCACGTGAAGGTGCCCCACGCCATGTGGCGACGCTCGTCGTCACCGATGCGACGTACCAGCGTCGACATGCCGGGGAGGATGTTCCGGCTCTCACAGACCTTGGCCCAAGCGAAGTAGCCCGTGAGCGCGAGACAGCCCTCGACGACGTGGTTGTACGTGACGCTCGCACGGATCTGGTTGGCCGGCGTCGGGTCGTCGGCCAGGTTGTACATCGACTTCGGCAGCTCCTCGAGGAAGATCTGCTTGTAGGAGTCGCTGTACTCGACGTACTCGTGCAGGTCGACGTCGCGCATGCCGATGGCGTCGAAGAAGCGCCGGAAGCCGTCGGTGTGCTTGGCCTCCTCGAAGATGAACTGGGTCAGGTACATCTCGTCCCCGAGCCGGCCCTCGGCGGCCATGGCCGAGCAGAACGGCTGCATGTCCTGCGTCACCGACTCCTCCCCGCCGATGAACTGCGCCGCCAGGATGAGGGTCATGCGCTTCTCGTCATCGCTCATCGCGGCGAAGTCTGCGGCGTCCTGGGTGAAGTCGATGTCCGCGGGGTTCCAGAACTTCTTGTTGCCCTTGGAGAACAGCTTCATCGGGAAGTTGTCGTAGTTCAGGCCACCGGGCGTGAGGCTGGCGAAGCCGGTGCGCGAGTTGTGCGTGATGCTGCGGGTCACTGGATCTCCTCGTATCGGAGCTGCGTCGGTACTGCGGGGTCGAGCCGTCGAGCGTGGTCGGGGGTTAGTCCTCCTTCTCGAACTCGGTCACGAGGTGCGGGTCCTCGAGCGTGGTCACCTTCGTCGAGCCGCCAGGGGAACCGACCCGGGCGAACAGCTCGCGGGAGGCCTCCTGGAACGGCTTCCACTCCTCGGCCAGTCGCTGCATCGGGCGAATCGCCTCGACCGGGCAGACCGGCTCGCAGGCACCGCAGTCGATGCACTCCGTGGGGTGGATGTAGAGCATCCGGGAGCCTTCGTAGATGCAGTCGACAGGGCACTCCTCGATGCAGGACTTGTCCATGACGTCGACGCACGGAGCGCCGATGACGAACGACATCAGGCGCTCACGGCGCGCGACGGGGCGATGGCTGCGTCGCTCGAGTGACCGGGGGCCAGGCCGACCTCGGGCTGCAGGTGGGCCGCGGCGTTGTTGACGGCCGTCGCGACCTCTCCGAAGCCGACGGCGATGAGCTTGACCTTGCCGTCGTAGGTGCTGATGTCGCCGGCGGCGAAGACCCCGGGCAGGTTCGTGCGAGCCGCGCTGTCCACGAGGATGGAACGGTCCTGGAGCTGCAGTCCCCAGTCCGCGATCGGTCCGATCTGCATCGTGAACCCGAGGGCCGCGACCAGCAGGGTGCACGGCACGGCGACCGGGCCGAAGTCACCCTTGACGGTGACCTCCACGCAGGAGAGGCCGTCGTCTCCGGCCGCGGCGGTGACTTGGGCGTCGAGCAGCGTCCGGCACGTGGACTGCTCGAGCAGCTTGACGCTGTGCGCGTGGGCGCGGAACTGCTGTCGGCGGTGCACGAGTGTCGTCGTGCGCGCCCTCTCCACCGACGCGAGCGCCCAGTCGAGTGCCGAGTCGCCTCCGCCGACGATGACTACGTCCTGGCCGTCGAGGACGTCGAGGCGGGGGACGAAGTACTGCAGACCCCGGTCGAGGTACTGCTCGGCGCACGGCAGGGGTCGCGGCGAGACGGCTCCGACCCCCCCGGTGATGACGACCGCCGAGGCGACGAGCGTCGTGCCTCCAGAGGTCGTCACCTGCCAGCGCTCACCCAGGCGGACGAGCGTCTCGGCCTGCTCACCGAGGACGTACCGCGGGCAGAAGGGCGCCGCCTGCTCCACGAGGCCGGCGACGAGGTCCTGGCCCTTGACCGCCGGCATGCCGGCGATGTCGAAGATGTTCTTCTCCGGGTAGAGCGCCGACACCTGTCCGCCCTGGGTGGGCAGCGCGTCCACCACCGCAACGGTCAGCCCTCGGAAGCCGGCGTAATAGGCCCCGTACAGCCCGACGGGGCCGGCCCCGACGATCAGGACGTCGACGTCGTGCGTTGTCATGAGCTCCTCCGGTGCATCAGGTGATGCACGGCGATCAGAACCGGATCAGGCCGCGGAGGTTGCGGCCCTGTCGCATGTCCTCGTAGCCCTGGTTGATGTCCTCGAGCGCGTACTCCTTGGTGATGAGCTCATCGAGCTTCAGCTGACCGAGGTTGTAGAGCTCCAGCAGGCGCGGGATGTCGTGCTGCGCGTTGGAGCTGCCGAACAGCGCTCCCTTGATGGACTTCTCGTAGAGCGTCAGCTCGAACAGGCTTCCGGAGATCGTCTGCTCTTCCGGGTGGCCGATCGCCGTGACGATGACGCGGCCCCGCTTGCCGACGAGGGAGAGGGCGGGCATGACCTGGTCGCCCTCCGCCACGCCGGTGGTGATGATGCAGGCGTCCGCGAGCTGGCCGCGCGTGATCTCCGAGACGACCGGCCAGGCGTCGTCGACCGAGGCGAACGCGTGCGTGGCCCCGAACTGCAGCGCCTGCTCCCGCTTGAAGGGGACCGGGTCGATGGCGACGACGTAGCGGCAGCCGGCGATCCTGGCGCCCTGCACCGCGTTGATGCCGATGCCCCCGACGCCGAGGACCACGGCGGTGTCGCCGGCGCGCAGCTCCGCGCTCCGGGTCGCCGAGCCGACGCCGGTGGTCACGCCGCAGCCGACCAGCGCGGCCTTGTCGAGCGGGAAGCCCTCGTCGATCTTCACGGTGCTTGCCACTGGTACGACGGTGAACTCGCTGAAGGTGCCGAGCACGCACATCTGACCGACGTCCTCGCCGCGGGCGTGGAAGCGGTAGGTGCCGTCGATCTGCGGGCCGAGGATGATCGAGCCGCCCAGGTCGCACAGGTTGCTCAGGCCCTTGGCGCAGTAGGTGCAGCGTCCGCACGCGGGCAGGAAGGACAGCACGACGGGGTCGCCCACGGCCACGTCCTCCACGCCCGGACCCACCTGCACCACCCGGCCGGCGCCCTCGTGGCCACCGACGACGGGGAAGGGGATGGGGATGTCACCGGTCACCAGGTGCTCGTCGCTGTGGCACAGGCCGCTGGCGGTCAGCTGGACCATGACCTCGCCGGCCTTGGGGTCGTCGAGCTCGACCTCCTCGACCTCCCACTTCTCGCCGAGCCCCCACAGCACTGCTGCCTTGGTCTTCACGTCCGTCTCCCGTCGTTGGCCTGACGACGAGGGTGTGTGCGTGACGCAAATCATGCGAGGGGCCGTGGGCGCCACTCGTGGCCCGCGCGGGCCACGGTCGCGGCCGGTCAGCGCGGCAGCGGCACCCTGACGCGGGCGGACAGTCCGCCGCCATCGCGCGCGGCCAGCACCAGCGTGCCGCC
>JAOPVV010000400.1 GCA_025966005.1 Frankiales bacterium | reverse complement strand
CCGGTGCAGCCCGCGGACGTGAGCGCGGCCGCCAGCAGCACGGCGGCGGCGCGGGCCCGGGTCACCGGCCCAGGATGCCACCCGCCGGGCCGCCGGCGCACGGGCCGGACGTCGAGTCCGAACCGTTGCGCGATCGCGACCTGCGCGGGCCTCAGGACCCCTGAACTGCGCGTTCGTCCGGGTCTATGTTCCCGACACGATCGGCGCCCGACCGGGTCGCCGGGTGCACGAGGTGGAGAAGCGATGCCCAACTATCGACGGCACGGCCTTCGACGCCAGGGCGCGGTCGCCCTGGGACTGGCCGGCCTCCTGGTCGCCACCGCGGCCTGCGGGAGCGACACGGACGACGACCCCGGCACGACCGAGGGCCAGAGCGGCGGCACGATGGTCTTCGGGACCTCGGCCGACCCCATCAGCATGGACGGCGCGTACGTCAGCGACGGCGAGTCCCTGCGCGTGGTCCGGCAGCTGTTCGAGACGCTCGTGACCACCAAGGCGGGCGGCACCGACATCGAGCCGCTGCTCGCGACGGAGTACGAGCCCAGCAACGCCGGGAAGACCTGGACCTTCACGCTGCGCGAGGGCGTGAAGTTCCACGACGGCACCGACTTCGACGCCGAGGCCGTCTGCGCGAACTTCGACCGCTGGTACAACTTCAAGGGCGTCCAGCAGAGCGCCTCGGTGTCGTACTACTGGCAGACCGTCTTCTCCGGCTACGCCAAGAACGAGGACCCGGCCCTGGGCGCCTCGCTCTACCAGGACTGCACGGCTCAGGACGGCAAGGCCGTCATCAACCTGACGTCGCCGTCCGCCTCCTTCCTGTCCGGCCTGGCGCTCGCCGCGTTCTCCATCGCGAGCCCCGAGGCGCTGACCAAGTACGAGGCCGACAAGGTCACCGGCACCGGTGAGGAGCCCCGCTTCGAGGGCACCTTCGGCACCCAGAACCCCGTCGGGACCGGCCCGTTCACGCTCGAGACGTTCGAGCCGAACAACCGCCTCGTGCTCGCCCGCAACGAGGAGTACTGGGGCGACAAGGCCATCCTCGACAAGGTCATCTTCAAGCCGATCGCGGACGGCCCGGCGCGTCGCCAGGCGCTCGAGTCCAACGAGATCCAGGGCTACGACCTCGTCGACCCGGCCGACCTCGACGCGCTCGAGGGCGCCGGCTTCCAGATCGCGGAGCGCCCGGCGTTCAACGTCGGCTACGTCGGCTTCAACACCGCCAAGCCGCCGTTCGACAACCTCAAGATCCGCCAGGCGGTCGCGCACGCGCTCAACCGCCAGGCGCTCGTCACGGCGAAGTACCCGCCCGGCGCCGAGGTGGCCAAGGAGTTCATGCCGCCGAGCCTGTTCGGCTACGCCGATGACGTCCCCGAGTACGAGTACGACGTCCAGAAGGCCAAGGCCCTGATCGCGGAGTCCGGCGTCGCCAACCCGACGCTCGAGTTCTGGTACCCGACGGGCGTCAGCCGTCCGTACATGCCCGACCCGGCTGCGAACTTCCAGGCCTTCTCGGCCGACCTGACCGCCGCCGGCTTCAAGGTCGTCCCGAAGTCCGCCCCGTGGAACCCGGACTACCTGAACGCTGTCGACACCGGTGGCACCGGCATGCGCCTGCTCGGCTGGACCGGCGACTTCGGTGACCCGGACAACTTCGTCGGCACCTTCTTCCGCACCCCGCAGAAGGCCTGGGGCCCGATCGAGAAGTCGATCTACAGCGACCTCGACGCCGCCCGCGCGGAGCCCGACGAGGCAAAGCGCACCGCGCTGTACGAGGCCGTCAACAGCAAGATCATGGAGTTCGTGCCGGGTGTGCCGTACGTCCACACCAAGCCGGCCCTCGCGTTCGCCAAGGGCGTCTCGGGCTACGTGCCCAGCCCGGTGAGCATCGAGGACTTCTCCAAGGTCTCGCTGTCCTCGTGACGACCGCTCCGAGAACGACGGGCGGCTGACCCCTCCTTGCTGAAGTTCGCCGTACGCCGCCTGCTCCTGCTGGTCCCGATCCTGCTCGGGCTGTCGATCCTGGTCTTCCTGTTCGTGCGGGCCCTGCCCGGCGGACCGGAGACCGCCCTCCTGGGGGAGCGGTCGACACCCGAGCGGGCGGCAGCGGTGCGGGCGGCGTACGGCTTGGACCGTCCTGTCTACGAGCAGTACGGCTCCTACATGGGCAAGGTCGTCCAGGGCGACTTCGGCGTCTCGATCCAGACCCAGCAGCCGGTCTCGGACGAGATCAAGCGCCGCTTCCCCGCCACGGTCGAGCTGGCGTCGGCGGCGATCCTGTTCGCCGTCGTCGTCGGCATCCCGCTCGGCTTCGTCGCCGGCCGAAGACCAGGCAGCTGGGTGGACAACACCTCGACCGTCGGCTCGCTGCTCGGGATCGCGATCCCGGTCTTCGCGCTGGGCTTCCTGCTCAAGTACGTCTTCGCCGTCCGGCTCGGCTGGCTGCCCGGCACCGGACGGCAGGACGTCACGATCACCACCGAGCACCCCACCGGCTTCTACGTCCTCGACGGCATCCTCACCGGTGACCTGCCGGCGGCGTGGGACGCGCTCAAGCACCTGGTGCTGCCGGCGATCGCGCTCGGCACCATCCCGCTGGCGATTATCACGCGGATCACCCGGGCCGCCGTGCAGGAGGTCAGCAACGAGGACTTCGTGCGGACCGCCGAGGCCAAGGGCATGACCAAGCAGGTGGTGACGCGCCGCCACATCCTGCGCAACGCGATGCTGCCGGTCGCGACGATCATCGGCCTGCAGACCGGCCTGCTGCTGTCGGGCGCGATCCTCACCGAGACGGTGTTCGCGTTCGGTGGGATGGGCTCGTTCATGGCCGCCGCGGTCTTCACCCGCGACTTCCCCGTCATCCAGGGGGGGATCCTGTTCCTGGCGGTCGTCTTCGTCCTGGTGAACCTGCTGGTCGACCTGTCGTACGGCATCATCGACCCCCGCGTGAGGACATCATGAGCGTCGGCGCGCAGGTGGCCGCATGAGCGTCGCCCAGTTCGAGGCGGTCGAGAGCAGCGCCGTCTCCCCGCAGGAGGCCGCCGGCGGGCTCGGTCGCGACGCGCTGCGGCGGCTGCGCCGCAGCCCGACCGCCATCGTCGGCGCGGTCCTGGTCACCCTGTTCGTGCTGGTGGCGGTGTTCGCGCCGCTGCTCGCGCCGTACGAGCCGAACTTCCAGCGGCTCGACCTGATCCGCCCGGGCGTCTATCCCGGGCCGTCGAGCGAGTTCCTGCTCGGTCTCGACCAGCTCGGCCGCGACGAGCTCAGCCGGATCATCTACGGCGCCCGCTACTCGCTGCTGATCGGCGTGGTCTCCCTCACGCTCGGCGCCGCGGTCGGCATCGCGCTCGGCCTGCTCGCCGGCGCGTTCGGCGGCTGGGTCGACAGCCTGGTCATGCGGATCGTCGACGTCATGCTGGCGATCCCCAGCCTGCTGCTGGCGATCGGCGTCGCCGCCCTGCTCGGCCGCAGCATCACGTCGGTGATGATCGCGATCGCCGTGGTCAACGTCCCGATCTTCGCCCGGCTGCTGCGCGGCTCGATGCTGGCTCAGCGGCGCAGCGACTACGCCCTGGCGGCCCGCTCGCTCGGGGTCCCGCGCAGCCGGATCGTGCTGCAGCACGTGCTGCCGAACAGCCTGAGCCCGGTGATCGTCCAGGGGACGCTGGCGCTGGCCACCGCGATCATCGAGGCCGCGGGTCTGGCGTACCTGGGCCTGGGCTCGGCCGACCCGTCGATCCCCGAGTGGGGCCGGATGCTCGCCGACACTCAGAACTCGCTGGCGACCGCGCCGCTGCTCGCGCTGTGGCCGGGCCTGGCGATCGTGCTGTCGGTGATGGGCTTCTATCTGCTGGGCGAGGCGCTGCGCGAGGCCCTCGACCCCAAGCTCCGGCGATGAGAGGGCTCCGTCGATGACCGCCCCCGTGGCTCACCGCGAGTCGGTCCCGGGCCACCTGCTGGTCGGCACACCGCTGCTCAAGGTCCGCGACCTCACCGTCACGTTCGCCAGCCGCGGCCGCCGGCCGGTCCGCGCGGTCGACGGCATCGACCTCGACGTCGCCGCCGGCTCCACCGTGGGCATCGTCGGCGAGTCGGGGAGCGGCAAGAGCGTCACCTCCCTCGCGGCGATGGGGCTGCTGGGCAAGCGCGGCGTCACCGTCACGGGCAGCGTCGAGTTCGACGGCGAGGACCTGCTGAACATGCCGGAGGACGAGCTGCGCTCGGTGCGCGGCCGCGAGATCGCGATGATCTTCCAGGACCCCATGAGCTCGCTGAACCCGGTGCTCACCGTCGGGCGCCAGATCACCGAGATCCTCGAGCGCCACAAGGGGCTCAAGGGCCAGGCCGCGAAGGACCGCGCCGCCGAGCTGCTCGCGAGCGTCGGCATCGGCGACAGCGTCCGGCGGCTGCGCTCGTTCCCGCACCAGCTCTCCGGCGGCATGCGCCAGCGCGTGATGATCGCGATGGCGCTGGCCTGCGAGCCGCGGCTGCTCATCGCCGACGAGCCGACGACCGCGCTCGACGTCACGATCTCGGCCCAGATCCTGGAGCTGCTGCGGGTGCTGGTGAAGGACACCGGCACCGCGCTGATCCTCATCACCCACGACCTCGGGGTCGTCGCCGGCCTGTGCGACCAGGTCCACGTCATGTACTCCGGCCGGATCGTCGAGTCGGCCCCGCGGCGGCCGCTGTTCGCCGAGCCGCAGCACCCGTACACGACCGGGCTGCTCGCGTCCGTCCCGCGCCTGGACCAGCCGCGCGGGCTGCCGCTGCTGCCGATACCCGGCTCGCCGTCCGACACGCTGCCGTGGGCGCAGGGCTGCGCGTTCAGCCCGCGCTGCACCCGCCGGGTCGACGCCTGCGTCGGTCACCCGCCCGTGATCGGCCCCGCGCCCAGCCGGGTGCCCGGCCACCTCGTGCGCTGCGTCAACCCCGTCCCGTACGACGTCGAGGAGCCCACCCCGTGAGCCTGCTCGAGGTCCGCGGGCTGAAGGTCCACTTCCCGATCAAGAAGGGCATCGTCCTCGAGCGGACGGTCGGCGCGGTGCGCGCCGTCGACGGCGTCGACCTGTCGGTCGAGCGCGGCAGGACGCTCGGCATCGTGGGCGAGTCCGGCTGCGGCAAGAGCACGCTGGGCCGCGCGGTGCTGCAACTCGAGCCGGTCACCGAGGGCAGCGTCGTGTTCGACGGCGAGGACCTCGGCACGCTCAAGCCGGCCGCCATGCGGGCGATGCGCAAGCGGATGCAGATGGTCTTCCAGGACCCGCTCGCCTCGCTCGACCCGCGGCAGTCGGTCAGCTCGGTGCTGTCCGAGCCGCTGCGCACCCACGGCGAGAAGGGCCCGTACGACAAGCGCGTCCGCGAGCTGCTCGACCTCGTCGGCCTGCCGTCGACGGCGGCCAACCGCTACCCGCACGAGTTCTCCGGCGGCCAGCGCCAGCGGGTCGGGATTGCCCGCGCCATCGCGCTGAACCCCGAGCTGATCATCGCCGACGAGCCGGTGTCGGCCCTGGACGTCTCGATCCAGGCGCAGGTCGTCAACCTGCTCGAGGAGCTGCAGCAGCGGCTCGGGCTGACCTACGTCGTCATCGCCCACGACCTGGCCGTCGTCCGGCACATCAGCGACGACATCGCCGTCATGTACCTCGGCGCCGTCGTCGAGGTGGCGCCGTCCGACAGCCTGTACGACGAGCCGCTGCACCCCTACACGATCGCACTGCTGTCGGCGATCCCGATCCCGGACCCCGAGGTCGAGGACGTCCGCGAGCGGATCATCCTGCGCGGCGACCTGCCGTCGGCGGCCGACCCGCCCCCCGGCTGCCGGTTCCACACCCGCTGCCCGTTCCGGCAGGCGACCCGCTGCCACGACGAGGTGCCGGTGCTGCGAGAGATCGCGGTCGCGCCGGGCCACCAGGTGGCGTGCCACTGGGCCGAGCAGGTGCACTCGGGCGCGATCACCCCCGAGCGCGCCGCCGTCCCGGCTGCCGACGCCGACGGGGCCGCCGCCGTCTGACCGGTCCTGGCCACGCCGAGGCGGACGGGTCAGGGCGCAGCGGGCGCCCCGACGGGGGTGAGCGACACCAGGCGGAACAGCGGCACGGCCTTGGCCTCGTCGGCGTCGCAGGTCAGCAGGTGCTGGCCACCGTCGCCGTGGCGGTCGTAGCGGACGACCACCTCGATCCCGGGTCCGCCGGACAGCACGATCCGCCAGGCGTCGGGACCGGCGCCCTCCTGGACGACCGGCAGCAGGTCCCCGACGCCCCAGCGGCCGGTGTGCTCCCGGGCGAACTGCTGGCCCGCCTGGGTCGGCAGCGGCAGGCTGCTGCGGCCCCGCACCTGACCGGCGGGCAGCGTCCCTGCGGCCAGCGCGTCGACGAGGGCGACCGCCTCGTCGGCGTCGACGCGCCCGACGTACAGCCCCTCGGGCAGCACGACGAGGTTGGCGGCGAACCGGTCGCCGCCGACGTGGGTGGACTCCCAGACCCGCTCGCCGTGCTCGGCGGCGAGCGCCCGCGCGACCGGACGGCCGCGCAGCGCGCAGCAGCGGTCGTGCCGGCCGTGCGTGCAGACCAGGTACACCGGTCCGTCGGCGCGCTCCCAGCCGTCGGCGGCCGCGACGCCGTACGGCGGGACCAGCGACGCCAGCTCGAGGTCGTCGGTGACGTGCCGCCGCAGCACCACCTCGCTCCCGGGGCGGCTGTCGACGGCGAGCACCCAGCGGCCGTCGGTGACGGGCTGGCCGGCCGGGCGCCGCACCAGCAGCATCCGGGCCCGGGCGGTCGCGGCGGTCTGGGCCAGCGCCCGGGCGACCGTCCGGGACATCCGGCTGGTCGGGACCGACTCCGGCCCCCACGCCCCGCGGTGCTCGACGAGCAGCCACCGCTCGACCCGGCTGGCCGTGGCCGCCAGCGGCTCCTCGCGGTCCCGCGAGGCGGCCGAGCACAGGTCCGTCATCACCGCCGATGCTACGGCGGAGCTGCTGGGCGCGCCGCTCACGCGGGGACGACGACGCCCTCGCGCAGCATCCGCCGAGCCAGCACCAGCGCGCCCTCGAGGTCGAGCCCGCCGACCGTCAGCTCGACCGGCGTGGCGGGTCCGTCGAGCAGCCGTCGCAGTGCCGGCTCGGCGACCGCCGGGAGCGTGACGGTGCGACCGGGGAGGGCGACGACGACCTGCTCGCCGTCGACCCGGACGGGCGCAGCGGGGCCCCGGCGTGGGCGCAGCGCGGTGGTCGCGTCGAGGCCGCGGGTCGCT
>JAOPVV010000368.1 GCA_025966005.1 Frankiales bacterium | reverse complement strand
AGGACGCCGAGCACCCGCCGCTCCCAGTAGGGGTCGCCGCTCTTCGTGGGGTTCGCGACGACCGCGGCCAGCGTCAGTAGCGCGCCCCGACGGGGGCGGGCAGGGCGTCGAGGTCGGCGAGGTCCTGCGCCGACAGCACGACGTCGGCGGACGCGGCGTTCTCCTCCAGGTAGTGGACCTTCTTCGTCCCCGGGATCGGCACGACGGTGACGCCCTGGGCCAGGACCCAGGCGAGCGCCACCTGCGCAGCGGTCGCGCCGACCCGGTCGGCGACCACCGCGACGGCGTCGACGAGGGCGGTGTTCGCGGCCATCGCCTCGGCGGTGAAGCGCGGGTTGCGGGCGCGGAAGTCACCGTCATCGAAGCTGCCCGCCGACACGGTTCCGGTGAGGAAGCCGCGGCCCAGCGGCGAGAACGGCAGGAAACCGACGCCGTTCGCCTCGCACCAGGGCAGCACCTCGGCGAGCGGGTCGCGGGTCCACAGCGACAGCTCGGACTGCACGGTCGCGACCGGGTGCACGGCGTGCGCCGCCTCCAGCCCGGCGACCCCGACCTCGCTCATGCCGAGGTACCGCGCCTTGCCCGCAGCCACCTGCTCGGCCATCGCGCCCCAGGTCTCCTCGACGGGGACGTCCGGGTCGACGCGGTGCAGCTGCCACAGGTCCACCCGGTCGGTGCCGAGCCGCTGCAGGGAGGCGTCGATGGCGGCGCGCACGTGCTCGGGCCGGCCGTCCTTGACGATGCCGTCCGGGCCGACCACCAGCCCGCACTTGGTGGCGAGCACGGCCTGGTCACGCCGGCCGCGCAGCGCCGCGCCGACGAGCTCCTCGTTGGTGAAGGGCCCGTAGACGTCGGCCGTGTCGATCAGCGTGACGCCGAGGTCGAGCGCCCGGCGGACGACCTCCTGCGACTGGGCGTCGTCGCGCTCGGCCGCGCCGTACGCCCAGGACATGCCCATGCAGCCGAGACCGACCGCCCCGACCGTGGGTCCGGCGGTGCCGAGGGTGCGCGTCGGGATGCTCATGCGTGCATCCTGCACCCGTGGAGCAGGTGCGCCTCGACGACGCCCGGGGGCGGTGGGTGCTGCTGGCCGCCGTGCTGGGCAGCGGGATCGCGCTGCTCGACGCGACGGTCGTCACCATCGCGCTGCCGGCCCTGGGCCGCGACCTGGGCGCCGACCTGCCCGGGCTGCAGTGGACGGTCAACGGCTACGTGCTCACGCTCGCCGCGCTGATCCTGCTCGGCGGCTCGCTCGGCGACCTGCTCGGACGACGCCGGGTCTTCGTCGTCGGCGCCGTCTGGTTCGGGGTGGCCAGCCTGCTGTGCGGGCTGGCGCCGGACGTCCCGACCCTGGTCGCGGCCCGCGCGCTGCAGGGCGTGGGGGCGGCGCTGCTGACGCCGGGGAGCCTGTCGCTGATCCAGGCGTCGTTCGTGCCGGAGGACCGGGCGCGGGCCATCGGGGCTTGGTCCGGTCTCGGCGGCGTCGCTGCCGCGCTGGGGCCGTTCGTCGGTGGGCTGCTGGTCGAGGTGTCGTGGCGGCTGGTGTTCCTGGTCAACCCCCCGCTGTGCGTCGCGGTGGTCGTCCTCGCGCTGCGGCACGTGCCGGAGTCGCGCGACGAGCAGGCCGACCCGAGGGTGGACGTCGCCGGGGCGGTGCTCGGCGCGCTGGGGCTCGCCGGCCTGACGTACGCGCTCGTCGCCGCCGGTGACCGCGGGCCCTCGCCGGCGGTGCTGGCCACAGGGGCCGCGGGCCTGGTCGCGCTGGCCGGGTTCGTCGTCGTGGAGCGCCGCTCGAGCCACCCGATGCTGCCGGTCGGCGTCTTCGCCTCCCGCCAGTTCACCGCGGCCAATCTCGTGACGTTCGCCGTCTACGCCGCGCTCGGCGGGGTGTTCTTCCTGCTCGTCGTGCACCTGCAGGTCGTGGCGGGGTCCTCCCCGCTGGCCGCCGGCACCTCGCTGCTGCCGATCACGCTGCTGATGCTGGCCCTGTCGCCGCGCGCCGGGGCGCTCTCGGCGCGCACCGGTCCGCGGCTGCTGATGTCGGTCGGGCCGCTGCTGTGCGCGGTCGGGGTCCTGCTGATGCGTCGCGTCGACGCGGACGCCCGGTACGTCGCGGACGTGCTGCCGGCGGTCGTGGTCTTCGGCCTCGGGCTGACGGCGACCGTGGCGCCGCTGACCGTGACCGTGCTCGCCGCTGCCTCGGAGCGGCATGCCGGTGTGGCCTCGGGGGTGAACAACGCCGTGGCCCGGACGGCCTCCCTGCTCGCCGTCGCCGTGCTGCCGCTGGCCGCCGGGCTGCCCGACACGTCCGACACGGCAGGGTTCGCCCGGGGGTTCGACCGGGCGATGGTGCTGGCGGCGGCGCTGCTGGCCGTCGGCGGGCTGGTCGCCGCCGTCGGCATCCGCGACCGGGTCAGGGCGTGAGCGTCCGCTCGTCGAGGTAGCACCAGCCCCAGTCCTCACCGGGCTCGGCCGAGGCCATCACGGGGTGGTCGTCGACGGCGGCGTGCGCGGCGGCGTGCCTGTTCGGCGACGAGTCGCAGCAGCCGACGTGGCCGCAGCTGGTGCACAGCCGCAGGTGCACCCAGGTGTCGCCCGTGCGCGAGCACTCCAGGCAGCCGGGCGAGGACGGCAGGACCGGGCGGGAGACGGAGGCGTGGACGCAGGCGCTGTCGTCCGACGCCGTGAACGCGACGACCCGGTCGACGTCGACGACCGTGCGCCGGCCCGGCGGCGCCGGCTGCAGCTGGCGCAGGACCGCCCGCGACAGCGACGACCAGGCGGCCCGGTGCGCCAGCACGACGGTGTCGGCGCCGGCCTCGTGCAACTCGCCGACGGCGTCCTCGTCGGTCGACAGCACGACCAGCCCGGCCTGCGGGGCGAGACCCTGCACGACCCCGGCGATGCGCGCGGCCTGCTCGGGCTCGTCGTCGCCGATCACCACCACGAGGGCCCGGGAGACCCCGGCGGTCTCGAGGACGTGCGCCCGGGTCGAGTCGCCGCGCACGACCTGCAGCCCGGCCCGCTCGGCCTCGGCGGCGCCGTCGGGCGAGAGCGTCACGACGACGACCTCGTGGCCGGCGCCGGTGAGGTCGGCGGCGAGGCTGCGGGC
>JAOPVV010000360.1 GCA_025966005.1 Frankiales bacterium | reverse complement strand
GTCGCAGGCGGCGCGCCGGCGCAGCTCGACGAGGCCGAACCCCGGACGGGCCCGGGCCGGCGCCCGCGCCCCTGCCTCAGGCGGTCTGCTCGTCGTCGCCGGACCCGGACTGCTGCTCCATGGAGTGCTCGTCCATGGTGAGGATCGCGCCGCGGACCGCCCCCGCCCGGTCCAGCAGCGGGCTGCCGGCCAGCGTCACCAGCACCTGCTGACCGAAGCGGTTCGTCGCGACCGTGGTGCTGGCCGACTGCTCGGGCACCGGGTCGCCGCCGTTGCGCAGGACGCTGCGGACGCACGCCAGCAGGGGCTCCACCGGGACCGAGCCGGGCAGCAGCGCCAGCCGCTCGCCCTCGACCTCGAACGCGCGCAACCCCCACAAGCGCTCGGCCCGGGCGTTCCACACCATCACCTTGAGGTCGGTGTCGACCACGGCGACCGCCGTGCGCAGCCCCGACAGCACGCTCTCGAGGAACGCGTTGACCTCACCGACCTCGCCGGTGCGCTCGCGCAGCTCGTCGTTGACGGTCTGCAGCTCCTCGTTGGTGCTCTGCAGCTCCTCGTTCATCGTCTCGAGCTCCTCGTTGGTGCTCTGCAGCTCCTCGTTGGTGGTCTCGAGCTCCTCGATGGCGCTCTGCAGTTCCTCGTTGGTGGTCTCGAGCTCCTCGCTCGAGCTCTGCAGTTCCTCGTACGCCTCCTGCAGCTCGGCGTGCGCCTGGGTCAGCGCGCCGGTGAGGTCGTGGTAGCGGGTGACCTCCGCGAAGCTGATCCGCACCCCGAGGGCGGACGACTCCCCGCGCAGCGGAGCGACCTGGACGTCCCAGAACCGGTCGCGCTCGCCGCGCCGGGGCCAGCGGACGTCCTGCAGCTCGACGGCGCGGTCCTCCTCGAGCGCCGTGGAGATCAGGCCGCGCAGCTCCACCGGGCGGAACGAGAGCTCGGTCTCGGCGAACAGCCGTCCGACGTCCTGGCGGGAGATGCCGAGGTCGCGGCCGGCGCTCTCGTTGACCAGCGCGACGTGCAGGTCGGCGTCGAGGACGACCTGGGCGTCCGGGCTGTTCAGGAACGCGGCCTCGGTCACGCTGCGGGTGGCCGCGGCCCGCGCCTCGTTGGCCGCGAAGGACGGCAGGCGCGGGCGGCCCCGGCGTGGCGCCCCGCGGAAGATCCGGTGCGGCAGGTCGACCGGGGTGAACAGGTCGCTGTGGGTCAGCAGCATCTCGGCCTTGCCGAGCAGCAGCAGGCCCCCCTCGTGCAGGGCGAAGGAGAAGCGCTCCAGGATCCGGGTCTGCGTCTCGGCTGTGAAGTACATGAGCACGTTGCGGCAGACCAGCAGCGAGACGCGCGAGATCGGGGCGTCCGACAGCAGGTCGTGGCGGCCGAAGATGAGGTTCTGGCGCAGGTCCTGGCGGAAGACGTGGCTGTCGCCGTCGCGCGGGAAGTAGGCCTCGACCTGCTCGTCGCTCAGGCCCTCGAGCGACTTGCGGCTGAAGCGGCCGGCGCGGGCCGCCGTGAGCGCCGGCTCGTCGACGTCGGTGGCGTAGACCTTCACCCGGCGCCGGAACGCCTCGTCGCCGAGCGCCTCGTGCAGCAGAACCGCAAGCGTGTACGCCTCCTCGCCGGTGGCGCAGGCCGCGCTCCAGACGCGGACGGGCTGGTCCTGCCCGACGGCGGTGAGCAGCGGCGGCAGGAAGGTGGTGCGCAGGCTCTCCCAGGTCGTCGGGTCGCGGAAGAAGGACGTGACGTTGATGAGCAGGCTGTCGAACAGGGCCCGCACCTCGGCCGGGTCGACCTGCAGCTGGTCGAGGTAGGCCGCGGTCGACGTGACGCCGGCGCTGGACATCCGCCGGGCGACCAGCCGACGCAGGCTGGCCCGCTTGTAACCGGTGAAGTCGACGCCCCGGTCGTCGCGCAGGAAGCCCAGCAGCGCCTCGAAGTCGGGGTCCAGCTCGTCGTCGGCGGGAGCGGTCCTCGGCATGCCCGGAGCCTAGGTCCCGGTCTCACCGAGGGTGTGGTCCGCCGCGGCCTGTGCCGCGGACCGGTGCTCGGCCAGCACCTGGCGCAGCACCTCCGCGGCGTTGCGGGCCTGCTCCGCCCGCCGGCGGAAGTGGCTGCCGGAGTACTCGCGGCCGCGCTCGGTGGACGTCCGGGCGAGCCGCTCGGCCACCTCGCCCCGCTCCTCCAGGGCACGCAGGGCCGTGAACAGGGCGTCCTCGACGGTGTCGCCCTGCGCCTCGACCAGCGTCTGGGCGGTGTAGGCGTGCCCCACGCGGCAGCGGAAGCGCAGCAGCCCCTCGGCGTCCTCGACGCCGTTGAGCACGCCCCCGCAGTCCGGGCAGCTGTAGGGCGACGGCCGCCCGACCGACTGCCCGTCGGCGAGCGCCGGGTCGAGCCCGAGGGCACTGCGGACCTCCGCCTCGTCGCGACGGCGCTCCCGCGGCGTCGGCTCCGGTCGGTCGTACCGGTCGGCGTCCACCGCGCTCACCGCTTCCTGCGACAGGGCGGCCAGGGGGGCGCGCCGGGCAGACGGGACGGCCGCGAGGGCTGCCCGGGGCATGGAGGGGAACTCCGCGTCGTCCGGGTCCTGGACGAGCGAGGCGCCGCCGTAGGCGGCGATGCGGTGCAGGCCGGCGGCCCCGTCGTCGAGCATCCCGGTCAGGACGACACCGACGGCGCGGGGCCCGTAGGCGAGCGCGGCCGAGCGCAGCAGCACGTCCAGGGAGGGCCGGTGGCCGTTCTCCCGCGGCCCCGGCCCGAGCCGCACCAGCCCGTGGGCGACCACGAGGTGCACGTCCGGACGGGCGACGTGCACGACGCCGCGCTCCAGTGCGGCGCCGTCGACCGCCGCGACCACCTGCAGGCCGCACACCCGCGCCAGGATGCCGGGCAGCAGGCTCGGGGACGTGGAGCCGAGGTGCAGGGCCACGCAGACCGCGGCGTCGAGGTCGTCCGGGAGCCCGGCCAGGAAGCGCTTGAGCGCATCGACGCCGCCTGCCGACCCGCCGACGACCAGCACGTCGCGGGCCGGGACCGGTAGTGCGGACAAGGACATGCGCAGACCCCTCTTCTGCCCGGGGCCGTTCCCCGGCCCGGCTGGCCGAACCCGGGCGCGCCTCCCCGGCGCTGCGAGCAGCGCCTCGTAGGCTCCTGGTCCGAACGGGTGTTCGGCTGAGCAGAGGAGCGGTCACGTGCGGGTGCTGGGCGTCGACCCCGGCCTGACCCGGTGCGGGCTCGGGGTGGTCGACGGCGCGCCGGGCCGTGCGGTCCTCGTCGAGTACGGCGTCGTCACGACGCCCGCCACCGACGACCTCGGCCGGCGGCTGGTCGCCCTCGAGGTCGCCGTCGAGGACTGGCTCGACCGGCACCGGCCCGACGCCGTCGCCGTCGAGCGGGTCTTCGCCCAGTCCAACGTCCGCACCGTGATGGGCACCGCCCAGGCCGGCGCCGTCGCGATCGTGTGCGCCGCCCGTCGGGGACTGCCCGTGGCGCTGCACACGCCGAGCGAGGTCAAGGCGGCGGTCACCGGGTCCGGGCGGGCCGACAAGGCCCAGGTGGGGCTCATGGTGACCCGGCTGCTCCGGCTCACCGAGACGCCGAAGCCGGCGGACGCCGCCGACGCGCTCGCGCTCGCGCTCTGCCACCTCTGGCGTGGTCCGGTGCAGGCTCGGCTCGCCGCGGCGGTGATGCCCCGATGATCGCCTCGGTCAGCGGGACGGTGGCGGCTCTCACCGCCACCGGCGTCGTCGTGCGGGTCGGCGGGGTCGGCCTCGCGCTGCAGACGACCCCCGGCACCCGCGCCCTGCTGCGGGTGGGCGAGGACGCCGAGCTGTGGACCTCGCTGGTGGTCCGCGAGGACAGCCTCACCCTCTACGGCTTCGGCAGCGACGAGGAGCGGGACCTGTTCGAGCTGCTCCAGACCAGCTCGGGCGTCGGACCGCGCCTCGCCCAGGCGGTGCTCACGGTGCACCAGCCCGACGCGGTGGTGCGGGCCCTGCAGACCGAGGACCTCACGGCGTTGTGCCTGGTGCCGGGGATCGGGCGCAAGGGCGCCCAGCGGATGGTGCTCGAGCTCAAGGACAAGGTGGGCCCTGCCGGCTCGTCCGCCCCGGCGGCGCTGTCCGGCTGGCGCGACTCCCTGTCCGGGGCCCTGGTCGGCCTCGGGTGGTCACAGTCCGACGCCGACACCACCGTCGTCCGGCTCGCCGCCGACCACCCCCGTGCGACGGACGCCGACGTGCCCGCGCTGCTGCGCGAGGCGCTGGCCCTGCTGGCGCGTGCGCGATGAGCCCGTCCGAGGGACCCTCCCGGGCCGAGCTGAGCTCCCACGAGCGGCAGCGCCTCGAGGACGAGGAGCGCGAGCTCTCCCGCCGCGCCGTCGAGGTCTCGGCCGCCGACGACGACCAGCAGGTCGAGAACGCCCTCCGGCCCCGCCGGCTGGAGGAGTTCGTCGGCCAGGAGCGGGTGCGCGAGCAGCTGTCGCTGGTGCTCGACAGCGCCCAGCGCCGCGGTCGACCGCCGGACCACATCCTGCTCAGCGGCGCCCCGGGCCTCGGCAAGACGTCGCTGGCGATGATCATCGCCGCCGAGATGGGCGCCGGCATCCGGATCACCAGCGGGCCCGCCATGGAGCGGGCCGGCGACCTCGTGGCCCTCGTGACCTCCCTCGCCGAGGGCGAGGTGCTGTTCATCGACGAGATCCACCGCCTGGCCCGTCCGGCGGAGGAGCTGCTCTACATGGCGATGGAGGACTTCCGGGTCGACGTCGTCGTCGGGAAGGGCCCCGGCTCGACGGCCATCCCGCTCGACATCCCGCCGTTCACCCTGGTCGGGGCGACGACCCGGTCCGGTCTGCTCACCGGACCCCTGCGCGACCGCTTCGGCTTCACCGCGCACATGGAGCCCTACAGCCCCGCCGAGCTCGAGCGGGTCATCACCCGCAGCGCCGGCCTGCTCCGCGTCGACCTGCGCCCCGACGGCGCCGCCGAGATCGCCGGTCGCTCCCGGGGCACGCCCCGCGTGGCCAACCGGCTGCTGCGCAGGGTCCGCGACTACGCCGAGGTCCGCCTCGACGGGGTCATCGACCTGCCCACCGCCCGGGCCGCGCTCGAGGACTACGACGTCGACGAGCTCGGCCTCGACCGGCTCGACCGGGCCGTCCTCGAGGCGCTCGTACGCCGCTTCTGCGGGGGACCTGTCGGCTTGTCGACACTCGCGGTCGCCGTGTGCGAGGAGCCGGACACGGTCGAGGAGGTCGCCGAGCCGTTCCTCGTGCGCAGCGGGCTCATGGTCCGCACCCCCCGGGGCCGCATGGCCACTCCCGCTGCCTGGCGGCACCTGGGCCTCAGGCCCCCCGGTCCCGTCGACGTGCTCCCGCTGGACCTCGGCGACTCCGGCTGACCCGGCGCCGGCCGCACGGGTCGGTGGGCGCACGGACTCGGCCGGCCGAGTGACTGCGCCGTCGCTGCGGGGCGCACCGGGCGTGTCGCCGCAGG
>JAOPVV010000396.1 GCA_025966005.1 Frankiales bacterium | reverse complement strand
GGGCGAAGCGGTCGGGGCGGCGGGCCAGCAGCGACAGCAGCGCGCCGGCGCCCATCGACACCCCGAGCGCCCGGGTGGCCGAGCACGCGTCGGCGACCTGCTCGAGGTCGCGTCCGAGCAGGGCGTGGTCGAAGGCGGCAGCGGGGTCCGGCAGCGGCGAGCCGCCGTGCCCGCGGGCGGAGTAGAGGACCTTCGTGCCCGCGACGCCCGACAGCAGCGGGCGGGTCTCGGCGATGCTCGCGCCGAGCCCGTGGGCGGCGACGGTGACCGGGGAGCCGGTGCCCGTGACGAGCCGCTCGAGCGGCGGCCCGGCCTGCGTCAGCGGCGGCCCGGGCTGCGTCAGCGTCGGTACGGGCCGTACGGTCCGTCGCTGCTGCCGCCGCGCAGCTCGCGGACGGCCGGGCGGACGTCGACGAGGTAGACGATCGCCGCGACGGTACCGATCAGCCCGAAAAGGCCGAGAAAGCTGGCGCCCTGCAGCACCACGGCGGCCACGAGGATCGCGATCCAGGCCACCTTGGTCAGCTTGCCGGCCGCGGGGAACGCGGCGGTCGGACGGGTGAACGCGTCGATCAGCGCCCAGACCTTGAGACCGAGCACGCCGAAGCCGAGCAGCACGAGCAGCAGTTCGGTGGGACCCACCGGTACATCCTCCCTCAGCCGGGGACAGCGCGCGACCCCCGGGCCACGTGGGCACCGGGGGTCGCGACGTGCAGGGGTGCGACCTAGCCGAGCTTGGCGGCAGCGCCCTCGACGGCCTTCTCGCCGGCCTTGACGGACTTCTTCGCGGCGGTCGCGGCGGCCTCGGCCTTGCGCACGGCCTCCTTGCCCTCGGCGATGGCGGCCTCGGTCGCCGGCTGGCGACGGATCTGGGTGACGAGGCGCTCGCCGCGCACGGCCAGCTTCGCGTAGAGGTCGGTCGCCTTCTCGGTGACCTTCTCGACGCGGGTCTCGACGTCGTCGCGCAGGCTCTTGACCTGGGTCGGGAGGGTCTTGACGGCGGCCGGCACCTCGAGGAAGCGGGCCTGGGCCTTCTTCGCCTCAGCGACGTACAGGGCCGGGACCTCCTTGACCTGCTCGATGGCGAGGTCGGCGACACCGACGGCGGCGAACAGCGGCTTGGTGGCCTCGGCGACGTCGAAGGTGGGGAGGTTCTTGACGGTGAAGCGACCGGTGATCTTGGTGCTGGTCTTCTCGACGTCGACGTCGACCTTGGGGGCGTTCTTCGGAGCAGTGGCGGTGGTCATGCGGTGCCTCCTGGACATGGTGGGGTTCGGGGGTGGTTCGCCGGGTGCGGGGTGGATCAGGACCGGGTGTGGCTCAGCCGGCCTTCGTCGTCCGGCGGCGGGCCGGACGCGTCGTACCCGTCCGGGCTCCCGGAGCGGCGACGTCGCCGTCGGTGCCGGGGACGAGCAGCTCGGTCGTGGTGACGACCGCGACGGCGGCCTCGTCGGGGCGGGCGTCGGCGGGGGCAGCGGCCGAGGCGGCGTTCTCCTTGCGGAAGGACTCGTAGATCTCGAGCAGCACCTGCTTCTGCCGCTCGTTCAGCGCCTCGTCGGAGTGGACGGCGTCGGCCACCAGGCCGCTGCCCTCCCGCTGCTCGAGGATGCCGGCCTGCACGTCGAGCGCCTCGGCGGAGATGCGGAGGGCCTTGGCGATCTGCTGCAGGATCTCGGCGCTGGGCTTGCGCAGTCCCCGCTCGATCTGGCTGAGGTAGGGGTTGCTCACCCCGGCGAGCTTGGCCAGCTGGCGCAGCGAGATGTCACTGGCGCCGCGCTGCTCGCGGATGTAGTCGCCCAGGTGTCGGACGTCGTCGATGCTTTTCATTCTGGGCTCCTCTCCGCTCGTCTCTCCGGTGTGCTGACGACGTTAGCCCCGGGTGCTAGCAACTGCAAGCAGTCTGCTAGCACGGAGGCGGTGAGGTCGCTCACACGCGGGAGGGCGCCCGCCGAGCAGGCCGTCGCTCCGCCGGGGCGGTCGTGCCGACTGCGCCGGCCGGCGCGCACGCCGAGGCCCACGGCGCCGGCGACCAGCAGGCAGCCGATGCCCACGAGCCCCCGGGGCGTCGTCGGTCTCCCCCAGCAGCGCCGCGACGACGCCCACGCCCGAGACGAGCAGCGCCAGCAGCACGTCCCACCACAACCGCACGCGGGCCTCCCCGCCTGGCGTCCCTCGACCGGCCCGGTGGAACACGAGCGCCGGAGGTGCCGTCAGGGCAGGGCGAGAGTCCGGTCGGGGCGCTGCGCCTCGTCCTGCAGCGCGTGCAGCGTCGCCCGCATGACGTGCCCCGCGAAGGGGCGCACGACGGTCCAGTAGCGCAGGAAGGCCCGCCGCGACGCGTCGTCCTGGACCGCCGTGCGGGCCTCGTACGTCACCAGCGTGCGGCGGCGTCCGTACGGCAGCAGGCTCACGCCGGCGGCGATGCGGCCCCAGGTGGGCGCCAGGAAGGACGTGAAGCCGTCGGGCGTCATGGCGGTCACGTCGTACCACACGATGTCCGGCCGCCAGAAGCGGCCGACGGCGCCGAGGACCACCTCGTGGCCGGGGCGGGTGCCCAGGGCCAGCCACCCCGGCAGGGCCGGTCCGGCGCCGTCGACCAGCCGGAGCGTCTGCGGAGGCGGCGGCAGGGGAGCACCGCGGCCGACCAGCGCGCAGAAGCGGGACGGCAGGCCGCGGACCGTCATGGCGGCGTCCAGCAGCGGCGAGTGCACCTGCATCAGGTCGAGCCGCTCGAGGGCGGCCCAGGTGCGCGAGCGGTCGGCCTCGACGACCAGGTGCTGCCGCGTGGTCGCCACGAACGCCGGGAGGTGCCGGTCGAGCAGCAGCTCCTGGTCCTGGTCCTGCTCCTGCTCGCGCGGGGCGGTGGACTGCTGGACCGGGCTGCCGGTGCTGTCGGTCATGCTGCGCTCCCCTGGAGGTCGGGCCCCGCGTGCGGGCGGCCACTCAGGAAGAGGCGGCGGGCGCGGGTGCTGGACGTGTGGGCCGCGGCCGGGCGGTCAGGGGGCCGTCGCGCCCGCCGGTGCGGTCGGGAAGATCGGCACGCCGGGGATCTTGCGGTTGATCTGCCGGGTCTGCTCGAGGGTCGCCCGCGCTGTCGCCAGCAGCTCGCGCTGGACCTGCTCGGAGCGGCGCAGGCTCGCGAGGGTGTCGCGGGCGACCGTGAGCGCCTGCTGTCCGGTGGCGAGCGTCTGCTCCGCCACCCGCAGCGCGCTCTGGGCGAGCCGCACGCCCTGCTCGACACCGGCGACGACGGAGTCGACCTGCTCCTCGAGCCGGTCGAGCGGCCCGAGAGCGGCGGTGACCTCGCGCACCAGGGCCAGCGCCTCGCGGGTCTGCACGAGGATCGCCTCGCTCGCCCGCGCCGCCGTCTGGGCGTCCCGCTCGCCCTCGACGGCGACCTCGAGCCCCTGCTCCTGCACGGCCAGCGACTGCTCGGTCAGGCGCAGCTGCAGCCGCGCTCCGGCCAGCGCCTCCCGGCCGGTGCCGAGGGTGGCGAAGATCCCGCCCCGGGAGGCGCTCAGGTCCGTGCGCAGGCTGGTGACGTCGTTGCGGACGCCACGGCCGGGACCGAGGACCAGGAAGGACGTGGCGGCGAGCAGCACCGCACCGACGAGCAGCAGCACCGCGAGCTGCCGCCCGGTGAGCATCGGCACGGCGGCCGGCGCGGCGCCCACGTCCGGGGACGGGCGGCGCCCCGGACGGACGGCGTCGAGCAGGGTCACGAGGAGCCTCTCCAGCGGGTCGGACGGTTCCCGCTGTCGTCCCCGGGCCGTACGCGCCACGAACTCGCGCAACCCGTGCCGTGCGGCACACGACGACCCGTGGACGCGGACCGGCACGGGAGCACGATGCTCGGGTCCGCTCGACCAGGCCGGCGGCCTGCCCGCTCCGTCGGCCTCCTCCGACGAGTCCTCGGGGGTTCGCATGACTCCCTCCCCCCTGCTTGCGCCCGTCCCCGTCGTCGAGGTGCGCGACGTCCTGGTCAGCGGCCGCGCGGCGCACGCCGCGGCCCCTCCCCCGGCCCGTGCCCGGCGGGTGGTCGTGCCGGTGGTCCTGGCCGTGGTGGCGGTCGCGAGCGCGAGCACCGGAGCAGCCCTGGTCGGGTCCGGCGACGGGAGCGCACCGACCAGCCGGGAGGTGCTGCTCCGCGTCCGGGACAACGTGGTCCTCCCGCTGGGTGCCGTCGCGGGTCAGCTCCCGGCGGCGGCCCGGGCGGGCGACGGGCACTGGGGGACGCTGCAGGCCACCGTGGACGGGACGGCGTGCGAGGGCGACTTCGACTGGCACCGTGCCGGCGACGTCCGGAGCGGCTCCGGCGTGACGCTGTCCTGCGACGACGGCCGGCAGCTCGGTTGCCCGGCTCACGGTGCGGACCTCCGACGGGCAGCAGCGCTGGCAGGTCGTCCTGCGTCTCGGTGCCGGCGCGCCCGACGACCGCTCCTGACCGCCGCGGACGCCCTACGGTGGCGGCAGACCGCGACCAGGAGGTCCGACCGTGCCCGAGCAGGACACCGCCGTGCCGCCGTCCGCCCACGACGCGCTGAGGGCGGACGTCCGCCGGCTGACGACGCTGCTCGGCGACACCCTCGTCCGGCAGGAGGGGGCCGGGCTGCTCGCGCTGGTCGAGCGGGTGCGCGCACAGGCCCGCCGCGACAGCGTCCTGCCGGCCGACGCCCTCGACGACCTCGACCTGGCGACGACGACCCGCCTGGTGCGGGCGTTCTCGACCTACTTCCACCTGGCCAACGTCACCGAGCAGGTCCACCGCGGGCGCGGGATGCGCGCCCGCCGGCAGGAGCACGGCGGCTGGCTGCAGCAGGCCCTCGACCGGATGGTCGAGGGCGGCGTGGGCGCCGACGCGCTGGCCGACGGGGTCGCCCGGCTGGACGTGCGGCCGGTGCTCACCGCCCACCCGACCGAGGCGACCCGGCGCTCGGTCCTGCTCGGGCTGCGCCGGATCGCCGCGCTGCTCGACGCCCCGGACGACGCGCGCACCGCGCGCCGGCTGGCCGAGGCGGTCGAGCTGCTGTGGCAGACCGACGACCTGCGCGTCACGCGGCCGTCCCCGCAGGACGAGGCCCGCAACGGCGTGTACTACCTGGAGGGCTTCGCCGGCGGGGCGGTCGCGGACGTGCTCGAGGAGCTCCGCGACCGGTTGGCGGACGTGGGTGTCGCGCTGCCCGTCGACGCCCGGCCGCTGACCTTCGGCACCTGGATCGGCGGCGACCGCGACGGCAACCCGCACGTCACGCCGGAGGTCACCCGTGAGGTGCTGCTGCTGCAGCACGAGCATGGCAGCCGGGCCCTGCTCGAGCAGCTCGACCTGCTCCGCGTGCAGCTGTCGGTGTCGAGCCGGGTCGGTGTCAGCCCGGCGCTGGTGGACGCCCTCGCCGCCGCGCTCGAGGCGCTGCCGGAGGTGGAGCCGCGCTACCGCCGGCTGAACGCCGAGGAGCCGTACCGCCTGATGGCGACCTGCATCCGGCAGCGGGTGCTCAACACCGGCCGCCGACTCGCTGCCGGGACTCCGCACGAGCCGGGACGCGACTACGTCGGCGACGCGGCCCTGCTCACCGACCTGCTGCTGCTGCGCGACTCGCTGCTGCAGCACCGCGGGGGGCTCGCGGCCACCGGCATCGTCGAGCGGGCCGTCCGCACGACCCTGTCGCTGGGCACGCTGCTGGCGACGATGGACGTCCGCGAGCACGCCGACGCCCACCACGCCGCGCTCGGCCAGCTCGTCGACCGGACGCACGAGCTGTCGCACCCGTGGGCCGACCTGTCGCGCTCCTACCGGCTGTCGGTGCTGGCCCGCGAGCTCGACGGCCGGCGTCCGCTGACAGCCGTCCCGCCGCCGCTGGACGAGGACGGCCGGAAGGTCTTCGCCGTCTTCACGACCATCTGCGAGGCGCTGGACCTGCTTGGCCCGCAGGCCGTCGAGTCCTACGTCGTGTCGATGACCCGCGGCGCCGACGACGTGCTGGCGGCCGTGGTGCTGGCCCGGGAGGCCGGGCTGGTCGACCTGCACGCGGGCGTCGCGCGGATCGGCTTCGTGCCGCTGCTCGAGACGGTCGAGGAGCTGCGCGGCGCGGAGCAGGTGCTCGGCGACCTGCTCGGCTGCGCGCCGTACCGCCGGCTGGTGGCGCTGCGCGGCGACGTGCAGGAGGTGATGCTCGGCTACAGCGACAGCAACAAGGCGGCCGGCATCGTCACCGCGCAGTGGGAGATCCACCAGGCGCAGCAGCGGCTGCGCGACGTCGGCCTGGCCCACGGCGTGCACCTGCGCTTCTTCCACGGCCGCGGCGGGTCGGTCGGCCGGGGCGGTGGTCCCAGCCACGAGGCGATGCTCGCGCTGCCGCACGGCACGCTGGACGGGGCGGTGAAGGTGACCGAGCAGGGCGAGGTCATCAGCGACAAGTACGGGCTGCCGGTGCTGGCCCGCGAGAACCTCGAGCTGACGCTGGCCGCGGCGCTCGAGGCGACCGTGCTGCACCGCTCGGCGCGCCGTAGCCCCGAGGCCGGCGGTCGCTGGGACGCCGCGATGGCCGCGGTGTCGGACGCCGCGTTCGCCCGCTACCGGCAGCTGCTCGACGACCCCGACCTGCCCGCGTACTTCTTCGCCGCCACGCCGGTCGACCTGCTCGGCGACCTGCAGATCGGCTCGCGGCCGTCGCGACGCCCGGACAGCGGCGGCGGCGTCGAGGGGCTGCGGGCGATCCCGTGGGTGTTCGGCTGGACCCAGTCGCGCCAGGTCGTGCCCGGCTGGTACGGCGTCGGCAGCGGACTGGCGGCCGCTCGCGAGCAGGGGCTCGGGGACGTGCTGGACGAGATGTGGCGGGAGTGGCCCTTCTTCCGGACGCTGCTCGGCAACGTGTCGATGACGCTGGCCAAGACCGACCTCGACATCGCCGCGCGCTACGTCGGCGCCTTGGTCCCGCAGCCGCTGCGGCACGTGTTCGCCGACGTCCAGGACGAGCACGCCCGCACCCTCGCCGAGGTGCTCCGGGTGACCGGCGAGGACGGCCTGCTGGCGAGCGACCCGGTGCTGCGGCAGACCCTCGAGGTGCGCGACGTCTACCTGGCGCCGCTGTCGGCGCTGCAGGTCGCGCTGCTGCGCCAGCTGCGGGAGGCGCGTGACGACGACCGCGACCCCGAGCTGGTGAGGGCGCTGCTGCTCACCGTCAGCGGCATCGCCGCCGGTCTGCGCAACACCGGCTGAGGCAGGGCTGTCCGGACCACGGGCAGGCGACGGACCGATGACCACCTCGACCGACGTGCGGCCCTCGAGGTGCTGCCCGGTCCGGCCGGGCCGGCGCCTCCGCAGCGGCCCGGCGTGCTGCGGCAGCAGGACGCGTCGACCGGCGCTGGCGGCTACGGGCGCGCCGTGGACCCTGCCCGCACCACCCCGGCGCCTGGACGGACGGCGGGTCGCTCGTCGGGAGCCGCGCGGTCACGCGGCGCGGTCCCCGGCCGCGGATCAGGCGC
>JAOPVV010000332.1 GCA_025966005.1 Frankiales bacterium | reverse complement strand
GAGCAGGCCCCGGCCGTCGTGCCGGCGCTCGTCGAGGCCACTGCGCCCGCCGCACCCGCTGCGACCGGCGCGACCGCCGTGACCGACAGCGGCCAGAGCAGCATGGCGGCAACTGCGCCTGTCGCCGCCTCCCGGGCGCTCAGCTACGCCGTCGACATCGTGTTCTGCATCGACGTGACGGGCAGCATGACCCCGATCTTGGACGCGGTGAAGGCGAACGCTCTGCGCTTCTACGAGGACGTGCAGACCAACCTCACGGCCAAGGGCAAGATCGTCGATGAGCTGCGGGTGCGGGTCGTGGCGTTCCGCGATCTGGTCGCTGACGGCGAAGCGTCGATGGCGGAGTCCCCGTTCTTCCTGCTGCCGGGCGAGCAGAGCGCGTTCAGCGAGTTCGTCGGCGGCCTCGTCGCCGAGGGCGGCGGCGACGCCCCCGAGTCCGGGCTCGAAGCGGTCTCCCTGGCCATCAACTCCGACTGGACCACACGCGGCGACCGCCGTCGCCAGGTCGTCGTCGTCTGGACCGACCAGCCCGCCCACCCGCTCGACCCCACGACGGTGCCGGCGGAGGTGCGCGCCCGAGTCCCGGGCGACTTCAGCGCACTGACAGACCTGTGGGAGGACGCGCAGGGCCCGCTCGGTTCCAGCAGCAAGCGGCTCATCCTGTTCGCGCCCGACGGTCCCGGCTGGAGCGACATCTCCGGTGTCTGGGAGAACGTCGTGCACCACCCGTCGCAGGCCGGCGGTGGGCTGTCCGACGTGGACTACGGCACCATCGTGGACTCCATCGGCAACTCGGTGTGAGTGACAGCTCCCAGCCCGGGGAGCCGACGGAGGCCGAGCCGGTGCTCACCGCCACCGTCGGGGCGCAGGCCCCGGGCGTGCCGCTCGACGACGACCGCCAGGTGGAGCCGACGCAGAACGACCCGGCAGCCGACGAGTACCGAGGTCAGCGGATCGACGAGTTGCTCCCGCGTCCGGTCACGGCGAGGACCAGCGGTGCCCGACCGGCCCGGCCGGTCGGGCCGAGCCTGTCGTTCGGCTTCAACGTCGGAAAGATCGAGGGGCACGGCGAGGACTCTGATCCGATCTTGCGCCACGGCCGCGAGCTCGGGCTCGTCGGCGTCTTCGACGGCATGGGCGGCGCCGGCGGCACGGTGTACGAGACGCCCGACGGACCTCGGACCGGGGCCTACCTCGCCTCACGGCTCGCCCGCGACGTGGTGGAGCAGCGGATGCTGCACCTGCTCGACCCCGAGTGGAACCTCGACGGTCCTGCGGTCGCGCACGACCTGCAGGCCGCCGTCCGCGACGCCCTCGCCGCGCACCTCGCGGAGCTGAAGGCGCCGCCGAGCGGTCTGCGTTCGCGCCTGCTCCGGGCGCTGCCGACCACCATGGCCCTCGTCGCCCTGCAGCGGCTGCAGCCCGACGGCGACCGCTGGGCCGCCCACCTGCTCTGGGCGGGGGACTCCCGCGCGTACGCCTTGCTGCCCTCGACGGGAGTCCAGCAGTTGACCGTGGACGACATCCGCGACCACGGTGACGCGATGGCGAACCTGCGTGAGGACTCGGTCGTCAGCAACGCGATGTCCGCCGACACCGATTTCGTCGTCCATCACCGTCAGGTCGAGCTCACCGCCCCGTTCCTGGTCGTCGCCGCTACAGACGGGTGCTTCGGGTACGTGCCGTCACCGATGCACTTCGAGCACCTCCTGCTCACCGCGCTCGCCGACGCCTCGAGCACCGACGGCTGGTCGGCGGCGATCCAGCGAACGGTGCGTGCAGTGACCGGGGACGACGCCGCGATGGCTGTGCTGGGCATCGGAGCCGACCTCGCTGGTTTCCAGCGCCTGCTCGCCGACCGCACCTCGCAGGTCGAGCAGCGCTTCATCGCGCCGCTGGACGCCTCGGACGAGCACGTGCGCCGCCTGCAGCAGGAGCTGGCTCAGGCACAGGCCACACGGACCGCCCAACAGGCAGAGCTGTGGGCCGCCTACAAGCCGGGCTACGAGCAGTACCTGCACGACGCAGACCCGGAGGGCGTGACGTGAGAGCGGGCGACGACCTCAACGGCTACCGGCTGCTCGAGGACTTCCGGGTCGTCGGGGCCGGGCTGAGCGAGTGGACCTTTGCCGAGCGCGACGGCCGGGTGTACTTCCTCAAGCGCTTCCTCAGCCCGACCTATCCGGACGACGCGGCCCCGGGCAGTCCGACGACGAAGGCCCGGAAGCGTGCCCGGTGTGCGGCGTTCGAGGCGCACCACCGCGGGATCGGGGCAGCGATGGCGCCCTTGACGAGCTACGGCGGCAACCTCATCGCCACGCTCGACTTCTTCCGTCACGGCGCGAAGTACTACAAGGTCACCGAGAAGGTCGACCTGGCCGGTCTGGAGCCGTCGCACGTCGCCTCGCTCGGCTTCCCCTCGCAGCTGGTGCTGCTCAAGACCGTCGCGCACAGCCTGAAGATCCTGCACGACCTGGAGATCGTGCACTCGGACCTCAAGCCCAGCAACGTCATGATCAAGAAGACCGAGCTGGGATACACCACCAAGCTCATCGACTTCGACAGCTCCTACATCGTCGGCAGCCCGCCGCCGCCCGAGGAGATCGTCGGCACGATGAACTACTACTCACCTGAGCTCGTGCGCTACATCCAGGGAGCGGCCGCAGCCGAGGAGCTGACGCAGGCGTCGGACATCTTCGCCCTGGGCCTCATCTACGCCGAGTACCTCACCGGAGCCCTGCCCGCCTTCGACCCGGGACAGAACAACGCGGCGATCGCCGTGCTGAACGGCGCTGTGCTCAGGGTCGCGCCCGGCCGTGCGCCGGGAGCGGTGACCGCCCTCGTCGAGCAGATGCTCCTGCTCGACCCCCGTGCCCGCCCGACCGTCGCCGAGGTCCATGCCACCCTCATGGGTCTGCGATCTCCAGGGAGCACCACCGCCCGAGCCCCCCTGCCCGCCGGGTCAGCGCGAGCCCCGGTACGGCTCGACCCCGCCCCCGGTGCCGTAGGGCGCCCGACCGGCCTGCGCACACGGGCGGCGCTCGAGCCCGTGCTGACGCGTGCGGCACCTATCGCCTCGGCGCTGCGAGGCAAGGGTCTGCGCCTGGCGGCCGACGCCGTCCGACCCGCACCGGGTGGCGCGCCGCCGGGGCGCGGAAGGGCGCTGCTGGGCAAGCTCATCAGCCGGCTCGAGGATCGGGGGACCCGGTGACAGCGCTGTGGCAGTGCGGCGTCTGCGAGGCGGTCAATCAGGGTGGTCGTACCTGCTCGGCCTGCGGCGCGGCGATGACGCTGCGCTCCGCCGCCAAGACGTCCGTGCGCGGGCGGTTGGCTCCGGTCCCCGTGCCGCCGCCGCCGGCGACCCCGTTGCCAGAGCCGGTGCGCCGCGCCATCAACCGCGAGCCCGTGCCCGACGAGGAGTGGCCCTACGAGGACAACCGGCTTCGCGTCGTCCCGATGCCCGGCGGATGCCTCGTCACCAGCACCCCCCGCGGCTGGTAGCGCGACGAGCCGCACGGCATCCTGCCGCCGGCGTCTGCTCGGGGTCCGGGCACCCGCCCCCTCGGTCTGGTCGCAAGTCAGCGCTTCGGCGACCCGTGGACACCAGTCCAGCGCCGACGCGGGCGCCAGCGCCGGCTCGGCCTCCTCACCGTGTGCTCGAACGGCCCTTGCTGCTGATGGGGGTCGTGGTGCCCTCCTACGGCACGGCGTCCGCGGACACGGGCCCGAAGGACTGCTGGACCTGCTCCATCTCCATCTCCGCGGTGGCCTGCAGCAGCGCCAGCAGGTCCTTGTCGAGCCCGGGGGCGAACTCCTCCATGCGCTCCGCGGCGATGGTCAGCGGGACGCCGTCGGGCATCTGCTCGTTGGCGGTGAGCACGGTCCCGTCCCCGGACGGGGACAGTCCCTGGAAGACGCGGCCGGCCTCGGACAGGTCGTCGAGGTTGAAGCTGTACTGCTTGCTCTGCAGGCCCTGTTCGAGCAGCACCTTGACCTCGGGGAAGCGCTCGGCGCTGGTCTTCGGGATCGGCAGCGTCGTCTTCCAGTCGACTCCTAGGGTCTCGAGCGCCTTGGCGTAGGCGTTCTCGTGCGCCTGGTCGCGCACGATGAGGTAGGCGATCGTGGACCGCGCGGTCTTGTTCGCGGTCATCTCGTAGATGCGGCACTTCTGCAGCCGGCCGGTCGACTCGAGCATGAGGTTGTAGAGCAGGTCGAGCACCAGGTTCCCGCTGTTGTAGACGTACGACCCGCTCCACGGGTTGCCCACTGCGTCGACCGGCAGCGCGCCCTGCGCCCCGACCAGGTAGTGGTGGATGTTGCCCATGGACAGCGCGCCCTCGAGGGGCGTCGCACCGCCGCCGCCGGCCTTGTCGAGAGGGTCGGTCCTCTCGCCCTGGTAGCGGGGCGAGCCGTCGAGCAGCCGGGCGATCGTCGTGCCGATCAACTCGACGTGGCTGATCTCCTCCGTGCCGATCCCCTGCAGGAGGTCGCGGTACGGCTTGCCCTCGGGGCCGCGGAAGTTCATCGCCTGGAACAGGTACTGCATCATTGTGCGCATCTCGCCGAACTGACCGCCGAGGCCCTCCTGCAGGGCGTTGGCCGCCGCCGGGTCGGGCTCGTCGTCGGCGATCTCGTTGATCAGTCGCTGCAGGTGCAGGTACATGGGCTCTCCGTAAGGTCGGACTCCCCACGGGTCGATATCCCTACCACCCATGTCCCCGTTCACTCCGTCCGGTCGCAGGTG
>JAOPVV010000309.1 GCA_025966005.1 Frankiales bacterium | reverse complement strand
GACCTGCGGGGTCGCCTGCACGGGCACCACGACCGCCACGGCCGCCGCCGGGGCCAGCACCGGGACGACGACCGGGTCCTGCCCGTCGACAGCCGCCGCCAGCGCGACGACCACCGGCTCGAGCTCGGCGTCCGTCAGGTCGCCGCCGGGCAGCGCGCGGCCGATGGCGTCGCTGGCGGCGAGCATGAGGTCGACCAGGTCGCGGCGGACCGGGAAGCGGCCGTCGCGCAGTGCGCCGAGCAGGTCCTCCATCGAGTGGCTGACCCGCAGGACCCCTGTCAGGCCCAGCATCCGGGCCGAGCCCTTGACCGTGTGGGCGTCGCGGAACAGCCCGGCGACGACCTGGCGCGGGGAGGCGTGCGTCTCCAGCACGAGCAGGCCGGCCTGCAACGACGCGAGCCGCTCCTCGACCTCCGCGCGGAAGGTCGCGAGCAGCTCGGGATCGTCACCCCACGCCGTCATGCCTGGAGCGTCGGCGGATCGGACCCACGGCTGTAGCCACCCGACCCGGCCACTACCCCGCTCGAACCGTTCGCTGGCGACCTCGAGGCGAACGGTTCGAGCGGGGTAGTGGGGTAGTGGGGGTCTGGCCGGGCAGCGCGACGCCCGCCGGCCTCGGGGGCACGGCGGGCGTCGGACGTGAGAACGCGATCGGCTCAGCTGACCTTGAACTGAGCGATCGAGGACCGCAGCTCGGCGGCGAGCACGTTGAGCTGGGCGGCGGCCGCGGCGGCCTGGCGCGAGCCGACGGCGTACTGCCGGCTGACGTCCGACACCTGGGTCATGGCGGCGACGACCTGGTCGGACGCCGACCGCTGCTGCTGGGTGGCGATCGAGATCTCCTTGGCCGCCGTGGTGGTCTCGTCGACCATGCCGCTGATCCGCTCGAGCGCGTCGACGACGCCGCGCGCCAGGGCCGTGCCGGCGCGGACCTCCTTGGCCCCCTCCTCCGACGCGATGATCGTGGAGTTGGTCTCGGCCTGGATCTCGCCGACGATCGCCTGGATCTGCCCGGCCGACTCCTGCGAGCGCTCGGCGAGCTTGCGGACCTCGGACGCGACGACGGCGAAGCCGCGTCCGTGCTCACCGGCGCGGGCGGCCTCGATCGCTGCGTTGAGGGCGAGCAGGTTGGTCTGGTCGGCCAGGTCGTCGATCACGTCGAGGATCCGCCCGATCTCGTGGCTCTTCTCGCCCAGCGACAGCGCGCGGGTGGCGATGCCGTCGACGCGGTCGGCGATCGTGTCCATCGACTCGACCGAGGCGCTGACCGCGGCCCGTCCCTGCTCGGCGTAGCGCAGGGTCTCGGCGGCGTACCGGGCGACGGCCTCGGACGTCTCGGCGATCTGGGCAGCGGTCGCGGCGAGCTCCTCGATCGTCGAGGTCGTCTCGGACACCGCGGACGACTGCTGGGTGGCGGAGGCGGCGTGCTCCTCGGCGGTCGCGAGCAGCTCACCGGCGGACGCGCCGATCTGCTCGCCGCCGCTGCGGATCTGGGTGACCAGGTCGCGCAGGTTGGTGATCGTGTGGTTGAACGCGGTCGACAGGCCCTGCAGCTGCTTGTGGTCCTGGTCGGACTCGACGACGACGGCCAGGTCGCCGTCCGCCGCCCGCTCCAGGTAGGACGACAGCTCGGCGACGCGCGCCTCGAGGTCATGGCGCTCGGCACTGGCCTTGGCGCGCAGGCTCCAGACGGCAGCCGACAGCGACGAGTTGAACCAGGCGACGATCGGGAAGGTCGCACCGACGAGCAGCAGCGGCCCGACCGACTGGGCGTCGAGGTTGTGCGCGAGGGCGGTGGCGACGACCAGGCCGACCGAGGCCGAGACGCCGAACAGCGACGCCTGCCAGCCGGTCATCGACACGGCCGCGAACAGCACGACGCCGAAGTAGCAGATCCAGAACGGCCCGCGGATGCCCCCGGTGACCGCGACGTCGGCCGTGACCCAGACGTGGATGGCGATGCACAGCAGCGCGCGGATGACGTTGATGTTCTTGAGCACGACGTGCGACGACATGGCGAGCTTCGGCAGCAGGGTGAGGAAGGCGGTCACGACGACCCCGAACGCGCTCCAGGCGTAGGCGGCCCACAGGTGGACCACGACGCCCTCGGGAGGGCCGAGCTCGTGCATCAGCGTCACCGCCGCGACCCCGACCACGAGGCTGAGCCAGGTCATGATCGCGGCAGCCCGGGCGAGCCGGATCGAGAAGTCCACGGGGGGTCCCTTCCTGGGGGTGTCGTGATGGAGGTCGGCGCGCGGGGCCGCCGCCTGTAGCGGTCGGCGCCTGCAGCGGTCAGCCGGCGCGGCGGGCCCGGGGCAGCGTCTCGGCGAGGGCGAGGACGGCGTCGAGGTCCAGCAGGCCGTACGGCCCGTCGGCGTCGGTGACCTGGCCCAGCAGCAGGCTGCCGGTGCGCTCGGGCAGGTGGGCCAGGGCCGGCTCGACGGCCTGCTCGTCGGGGGCCGCTCCCCCGGCGACGCTCTCGACCAGCAGCCCGACCCGGATCCCGGCGTGCGACAGCACGACCAGCCGCCCCCGCCGGTCGAGCTGCTCGACCTCGGCGGACAGCAGGCTGCGCAGGTCCAGGACGGCCAGGACCCGACCGCGCCAGTTCGCGACGCCGGCGACCCAGCCGGGCAGGCCGGGGACGCGGGTCAGCGCCGGCGGGCGGCCCACCTCGGCGACCGAGGCCATCGGCAGGGCGTAGCGGCAGCCGCCGAGGCGCACCAGCACCAGCTCGGCGGGAGCGTCGGAGGGGTCAGGGGCACGGTCCACACCGGGACTGTCGGCGCCGCAGCGGCCGGGGTGTAGCCGCGCCGGCTCAGCGCGTGACAGCCGCGCCGGCTCGGAGCGGCGTGGCCGCGCCCTCCTAGCGGGGCGGCAGGCGGGTGACCTGCACGCCGTACGCGATCGCACCGCCGACCGCGCCGGCCAGCAGGAAGACGATGCCGCTCGTCGAGCCAGGCACCACCAGGTCGCCCTCGGCCCGCTTGCTGCCGAGCGTGAAGGCCACCCCCAGCCACAGCAGCGCCGGCGCGACGGCCCCCGCCTTGCCGAGCAGCCGTCCGCCCTGGACCCCGAGCACGACGTTGCCGACGACCGCGATCACCCAGGAGACGGGGACGATCGCGCCCCCCACCCGCAACGGCACCAGGAAGGCGCCCCAGACGGTCAGCAGGAGGGCCAGCACGAGCACGAGGGCGAAGGTCGCGGCGGTCGTGAACCGGCCGGGCGGTGATGGCGGGACCGGCGGGGTGGGGGGCGCGTGCGTGCCGGATGGGGCGGCGGACGCGGTCACGGCTCAAGCCTGCCACGCGCCAGAGCCGCGGGCAGGTTCGCCTGAGCCCGCCCCGCCGCACCTCTGCGCGCGCAGGGCCAGGTGGTCCGGCGTTCGTCCAGGCGGGCGCTCAGTCCAGCGACCCGGTGGGGCACCGGTGCTCGCGTCCCGGAGCGCGTCGACCGGCGCCCGCGGTCAGGTCGTCCGGGCTCGCTCGGCCTCGTCGGTGAGGTCGACGACGCGGGGAGCGGCAGCAGCCGCCTCGAGCACGTCGGTGATCTCGTGACCGACCAGTTCCTCGCGCTCGAGCAGCGCGTCGCGCAGCGCCTCGACCAGGTGCCGGTTCTCCACGAGCAGGGCGCGGGCGACGGACTTCTGCTCCTGCAGCAGCCGCTCGACGGCGTCGCGGCCGCGGTCGTCGGCCAGCACCCGTCCGACGATGTTGGTGTCGCTGAACGAGCTGTTCTGGATCGCGGCGTAGGACAGCAGGGAGGCGTCCATGCCGTGGGCGCCGACCATCTCGGCGGCGGCGTTGGTGGCGTAGAGCAGGTCGCCGCCGGGGCCGGTCGAGACGTCGTCGAAGAAGATCTCCTCGGCGCACTGGCCGCCCATCGCGATCTGGATGAGCGCCCGCATCTGCGTGCGGGACCGGGTGAAGACGTCCTCGCGGTCACCGTGCGCCAGCATGCCCAGGGCGCTGCGCCGCTTGATGATCGTCAGCACCTCGAGGCGGCGCTCGGGCGCGGTGAGCCAGGCGAGCGTGGCGTGGCCAGCCTCGTGGGTGGCGATCAGCCGGCGCTCGTGCGGCGTGTAGGCGGTCGGCTGGCCCATGCCGACCTCCTCGACGAGGCGGGCCTTCTCGACGTCGGCCCAGGTGAGCGCATCGTCACCGCGGCGGACGGCGTTGACGAGCGCCTCGTCGAGCAGGTGCTCGATCATCACCGGGCTGTAGCCCTGCGTGACGCTGGCGAGCGTGTCGCGCAGCTCTGCGTCGTCCAGCTCGGGCGTGTGCGCCTTGCGGGCGAGGAAGTGGTCGACCAGCTCGCGCCGGCCGGCCTTCGCGGGCATCCCGAAGGTGACGCGGCGGTCGAACCGGCCGGGGCGCAGCAGCGCCGGGTCGAGGCTGTCCGCGCGGTTGGTCGCGGCGATCAGCAGGATGTTGGTCGGCACCACGTCGGGACGCGACAGCTGGCGGTGCGCGGCGAGGAACAGGTTGAGCTTGTCGACGAACCAGCCCTGCAGGCGCTGCCCGCCGGTGGGGTTGTCGAAGGACTGCATCTGCACGAGCAGCTCGTTGACGACGCCGCCGGTGCCCTCGCTCATCAGGGCGTTCGTGACGGTCGCCGGAGCGGCGACGGCCCCGAAGTGGGAGGGCAGGCAGGCGGTGCCGGCGCAGCTCGACAGCGACGTGAAGCCGTTGACGGCGCTCATCCCGGAGCTCACGCCACCGCGCGACATCGCGATCGCGTCGATCTCCTCGATGAACCCGATCGCGCCGCCCTCCTTGCGGGCCGCCTTGCGCAGCGCCTTGAAGTAGGAGCGGATCTTCTTGGCCGACGCGCCGTACCACATGGACTGGAAGCTGGTCGCGCTGACGAACAGGAACGGAACGCCCGCCTCGCGGGCCATCGCCGTCGCGAGGTGGGTCTTGCCCGTCCCCGGCGATCCCTCGAACAGCAGCCCGCGACGGGGCGTGCCGCCCATCTCGTCGCGGAACGTCTTGTGCGCAAGGAACAGGTTCAGCGAGCGGATGACGTCGTCCTTGACGCCGTCGATGCCCACGACGTCGTCGAGCGTCGTCTCGATCTGGTCAGGCCGGAAGACGGTGTGCGGCGAGCGGCCCGACAGCACCTGCTGGCCGACCGCGAGCCCGATCAGCAGGCAGAAGAAGATGACGATCGTCAGCAGGAACGGGTCGACCGACGGGAACGGGACGAAACCCGACCCGTCGTAGGTCGCCGCCCGCAGCCACAGCACGCCCACGACCGCCCAGACGGCGACGGCGAGCTTGACCCAGCGCCGGCGCCGCTTGTCCTCGCGCGACGCGCCGACGTCGGCGCCCGCCATGTCGAGGACGCTGCCGCCCGCCGCGCCGATGAGCGCGTCGAGACCGGTGCTGCGGACGGACGAGAGGTCGGGCACGGAAGGCCTCCGGGACAGGACGAGGCCGGGGCGAGCACCCCGTCCTGCGTCCTCATGCTTCCCTGGTGCAGGACCGCTGTCACTACGGAGCGTGACAACCACCCGTTCGGCCCATCAAGTGACGTCCCGGCCGTCCCGACGTCGGAGCCTCAGGTGTGGTCGATGCCCGCGAACAGGTCGACCTCCCGGCCCAGCGGGCCGTCGGACGGACCGCGGTCGCCGCGCGCCAGCGTGTAGTACTCGGTGCCGAACGCGCGCTGCCCGACGTTGTTCGACAGCGCGAAGAACGGCCCGTCGACCTCGATCTGCGTCTTGTGGGCCCGCATCGCCGCCGTCTTGGCGTCGAGGTGGTCGCCCGCGTCGACCTCGGTGGTGACCTGCTCGTCCGGCACGCCGAAGGGCAGGTCATCGGCGGAGTCGGCGCCGAAGAAGTTCGTCTCGCCGCTCGCCTTGAGGTGGTCGATCCCCGCCTGCAGCACGCTGTTCGGGAACGCCGTCCAGTACAGCTTCGCGGCCTGCCAGGTCTCGCCGAGCTCGGGCGCGTACGACGGGTCGCCGGCCGCGTCGAAGGCGGCGACCGTCACCCGGTGCGCCTGGACGTGGTCGGGGTGGCCGTAGCCGCCGTTGCTGTCGTAGGTGACGACGACCTGCGGACGCACCTCGCGCACGATGGCGACGAGGTCGCGGACGGCCTCGTCGAGGTCGGCCTGCCAGAAGCACTCGGGCCGGTCGTTCTGCGGCGTGCCCATCATCCCGCTGTCGCGCCAGCGCCCCGGGCCGCCGAGGAAGCGGTGGTCGGTCACCCGCAGCGCCTCGCACGCGGCAGCGAGCTCGCCGATGCGGTGCTGGCCGAGGGCGTCGTCCTGGTCGCTGGCCAGGTGCGCGAGTCCCGGGACGAGGACCTCCCCTTCCTCCCCGAGCGTGCAGGTGACCAGCGTGACGAGCGCGCCCTGGGCCGCGTACAGCGCCATCGTGGCGCCGGTGCCGATGGTCTCGTCGTCGGGGTGGGCGTGGACGAGCAGCAGCCGGCGGGGCGAGTCCAGCGGCTCCATGTCGACCGTCTCGGCCGCCGCCTCGACGGCGGTGGCCGCCTCGGCGAGCACGGCGGCCTCGTCGTCGAGTTCGATCCGCTCGCCGGGCTCGGGCGGGGGCAGGGTCGCGTCGGTCATGTGCCGAGCCTAGGTCCGTCCGGTCTGGCAGGCTCCTGCACGTGATCGACGAGTGACCGAGGCCGCGCACGCCCGTCCGGCCGCCGCCGAGGGGCCCGTCAGCCTCACCCGGCGGGTGCGCTCGCTGGCCACGCTGATGGTCGCCTCGGTTGTCGTGACCGCGCTGGTGAGCGCGTCCGTGCTGCTCGGGCTGGTGCTGCTGCTGGTGCCGCAGACCGACCGGTACACCGAGGGCGCCCGCGCCGTCCGCCTGTCGCACCTGGCGATGCTCGACCAGGAGACCGGCCTGCGGGCCCACCTGATCACCGAGCAGGACCGCTTCCTCGCCCCGTTCCGGCGCGGCCGGGACGAGCTGCCCGGACACCAGCTCGACGCGCTCGAGGCCTTCGACGACCAGCCGGAGATGGAGCGGGCCTACGAGCGGGTCGTCACCGCCCAGACCGCCTGGACCACCGGCTGGGTGGCCCGCGCGCAGAAGGGTGTCCCGCCGGGCGTCTCGCCGGCCGACTTCCTCACCCAGGGCAAGGCCCTGTTCGACGTCTACCGCGAGCGCGAGCGCGAGGCCGAGGTGCTGGCCGACCGGCTCCGGGAGCGCTCCCAGGCGCGCCAGTTCGACCTGCTGGCCCTGGGCCTGGGGCTCGAGCTGGTGTTCGGCGTCGGCGTCGCCGTCGTCGTGCGCCGGCAGTTCGTCCGCCTGCGCGACGACGTCGTCCACCCCGTGCAGGGCCTGCTCGCCACGATCGGCGAGCTGGCCGGCGGCGACCTCGACGCCCGGGCCCCCCGGCTGGGCCCGGCCGAGCTGCAGCGGATCGGTGCCGGCCTCGACGAGATGGCCTCGGCCCTGTCGGCCGAGCGGACCCGGAGCGCGCGCCGGGAGGCCGAGCTCGACGCCGCCCGCCACGACGCCGAGGCGGCGACGGCGGCGAAGTCGGCGTTCCTCGCCACCATGTCGCACGAGATCCGCACGCCGATGAACGCCGTCATCGGCATGTCCGGTCTGCTGCTCGACACCCCGCTCAGCCACGAGCAGCGCGACTACGCCGAGACCGTCCGCAACAGCGGCGACAGCCTGCTGGTGATCATCAACGACATCCTCGACTTCTCGAAGATCGAGTCGGGGCAGCTCGAGCTCGAGCACCAGCCATTCTCG
Organism: Frankiales bacterium; assembly: GCA_025966005.1. Classification (GTDB taxonomy): domain Bacteria; phylum Actinomycetota; class Actinomycetes; order Mycobacteriales; family SCTD01; genus SCTD01. The sequence goes on along the minus strand of JAOPVV010000309.1, from coordinate 1,574 downwards.
GTTCGAGACTGCGTCGAGGGCTCGCTCGACCTCGTCGCCGCCCAGGCTGCCGGCAAGGGGCTCGACCTGGCGTGCCAGCTGGGCGCGGACGTGCCGCCGGTGCTCGTCGGTGACGTGACCCGGCTTCGCCAGGTCCTGGTGAACCTGCTCTCGAACGCCGTGAAGTTCACGTCGTCCGGCGAGGTCGTGCTGACCGTGCGGGCGCAGGCCGGCGACGGGCTGGCGTTCGCGGTCCGCGACACCGGCATCGGCATACCGGCCGACCGGATGGACCGGCTGTTCCGCTCGTTCAGCCAGGTCGACGCGTCGACCACGCGCGTCTACGGCGGCACCGGCCTCGGACTCGCGATCAGCAACCGGCTCGCCGCGGCCATGGGCGGGGCGATCGTGCTCGACAGCGAGCCGGGCGAGGGCTCGACCTTCACCCTGCACGTCGCCCTGCCCGCCGGCACGCAGACCGAGGACGCCCTGCTGCAGGCCCCCGCCGAGCTGCCCGGACGGCGGGCGCTGGTGATCGACGACAACGCCACCAACCGCACGATCGTCCGGCACCAGCTCGAGGGCTGGCGGATGCTGGTCGACGACCACGAGACCCCGGCCGCCGCGCTGGCCGCCGTCGACGCCGGCGCGGAGTACGACGTCGTGCTGCTCGACATGCACATGCCGGGCATGGACGGGATCGAGCTCGCCCGTGAGCTGCGTGCCCGCCCGTCGACGGCCCCGCTGCCGATCCTGCTGCTCACCTCGCTGGGGCAGCGGCCGTCGGAGGCCGCGGTCCTGGGCCTGCTGCACCTGACCAAGCCGGTCAAGGCCGCGGCCCTGCGGCTGTCGGTGTCGCAGGCGCTCGGCGCCACGGAGGCCGCAGAAGCCGCCGTCGTGCAGGTGCGCGACCGGCCGCTGCGGGTTCTGGTCGCGGAGGACCACGTCGTCAACCAGCGCGTCGCGAGCCTGCTGCTCGAGCGGCTGGGCCACCGCACCGACGTCGTCAGCAACGGGCTGGAGGCGGTGCGGGCGGTGGCGGCCGCGCCGTACGACGTCGTGCTGATGGACGTGCAGATGCCCGTGCTGGACGGGTTAAAGGCCACCCGCCGGATCCGCGCCGAGCTGCCGCTGGACCACCAGCCGCGGATCGTCGCGATGACCGCCAACGCCATGCGCGAGGACCGCGAGGCCTGCCTGGCCGCCGGCATGGACGGCTACCTGTCGAAGCCGGTCCGGCGCGAGGACCTGGCAGCCGCGCTGGCGCTCGTGCCGGTGACGGTGGGCGCAGCCCCCGCCGGTGAGCCGGCGGCCTCCTCGGTGCTGGACGACGGCCACGGCGTCGACCGGGAGGTGCTCCGGGCGCTGCTGTCGCGGCTGGGAGCGCGGGCCCCGGCGTTCCTGGCCGGGTTGATCGACACCTGGGAGACCGAGACCGGGAAGTCACTGGACGCCCTGGAGACCGCCGTGTCGCAGGCCGACCGGCCGGCCGTCGCCCGTCTCGCCCACGCGGTGCGGGGCGGCAGCGCGTCCATGGGCGCGGTCCGGCTGGCCGCGGTCTGCGCCGAGGCGGAGGCGGCGGCGCGCGGCGACCA
>JAOPVV010000302.1 GCA_025966005.1 Frankiales bacterium | reverse complement strand
CCGCGGGCGTCGTCGACGCCGGCGGCCGCGGGCTGTGCGTCCTGCTCGAGGCACTGGAGCGCGTCGTCACCGGCGCCGCGCCGGCGCTGTCGGCCGAGCCGCAGCTGCTGGTGCCGCGTGACCGCTCCGGGTCGACGGCCGCGCGGGAGGCCGGCAGCGAGCAGTTCTCCTACGAGGTGCAGTTCCTGCTGCGCGACGCCGCGGACGCCGCCGTCGCGCAGCTGAAGGACCGGCTCGCCGGGCTGGGCGACTCGCTGGTCGTCGTCGGCGGTGACGGCCTGTTCAACGTCCACGTGCACGTCAACGACGTCGGCGCGGCGGTCGAGGCGGGCGTCGACGCCGGCCGTCCGTTCCGGATCACGGTCACCCGCTTCGCCGACCAGGACGGGCAGCGCCGGCCTCCGGCCGGTGAGCGGACCGACGGCCGGGCCGTCGTCGCGGTCGCCCCGGGCGCCGGGCTGGGCCGGCTGTTCGCCGAGTCCGGGGCCGGCGTCGTCACCGGCGGGCCGACGGCCAACCCCTCGACCGCCGAGCTGCTCGGGGCGATCCGGGCGGCGGCGGTCCACGAGGTCGTGCTCCTGCCCAACGACGCGAACGTGCTGGGCGTCGCGTCCACCGCCGCCACGGCCGCCCGCGGCGAGGGCTTCTCGGTCGCCGTGGTCCCCACCCGCTCGCCCGTGCAGGGGCTCGCGGCGCTCGCGGTCGCCGACGGCACCCGACCGTTCGCCGACGACGTGGCCTCGATGGCCGAGGCGGCCGGCTCCACCCGGTGGGGGGAGGTGACCGTGGCGGTGCGCGAGGCGGCCACCACGGTGGGCGTCTGCGCCCCGGGCGACGTCCTCGGCCTGCTCGAGGGCGACGTCGTCCTGATCGGCGTCGACGTCGAGCAGGTCAGCCAGCAGCTGCTCCAGCGCCTCCTCACCAGCGGCGGTGAGCTGGTCACGGTCGTCACCGGCTCGGACGCCCCCGAGGGCCTGGCCGACCTGCTGCTCGAGTGGGTCGAGCGCTGGCACCCGTCGGTCGAGGCGCTGGCCTACGACGGCGGGCAGCCGCACTACCCGGTCCTGCTGGGTGTGGAGTAGCGCCGTGGTCTCGCTCGACGCCAAGCTCTCCGCCGCCGTGGGAGGTCCGACCGCCAAGGCGCTCGGCACCCACCTCGAGCTGCACACCGTCGGCGACCTGCTGCGCCACTACCCGCGCCGCTACGTCGAGCGGGGGGCGCTGACCCCGTTCCTCGACCTCGTCGAGGGCGAGCACGCGACCGTGTTCGCCGAGGTGCAGGGCACCACGGGCAAGCGGCTGCGACCGAACCTCTACAAGACCGACGTGGTCATCCGCGACGCCGAGGGCGCCCGCATGACGCTGGCGGTGTTCAACAAGCCGTGGATCGAGAAGGACCTGCGGGCCGGTCGGCGGGCGTACTTCTCCGGCAAGGCCGAGCGCTTCAACGGCCGCATGCAGCTGGCCAACCCCGAGTTCCAGCTGGTCGACGACGAGGCGGGTGTCGTGGCCGAGGAGTTCGCCGGCACGCTGCTGCCCATCTACCCGGCGGCCGCCAAGGTCGCCAGTCTCACCGTGCAGCGCAGCGTGCGCGTCGCGCTCGACGTGGTGGACCTCGGCCCGGACCCGCTGCCGGACGAGCTGCGCGCCCGGCACCGGCTGCTCGGCCTGGCCGAGGCGCTGCGGCTCATCCACCAGCCGACGTCGTACGGCGACGTCACGCGTGCCCAGAAGCGGCTCAAGTGGGACGAGGCCTTCGTCCTGCAGGTCGTCCTGGCGCAGCGCCGGGCCGTCACCCGGTCGCTCGCGGGCACCCCCCGCGCACCGCGTCCGGGCGGGCTGCTCGAGGCCTTCGACGCCGCGCTGCCCTTCTCGCTGACCGCAGGGCAGCAGCAGGTCGGCCGCGAGCTGGCGGGGGAGATGAGCAGCAGCTCGCCGATGTACCGCCTGCTGCAGGGCGAGGTCGGCTCGGGCAAGACGGTCGTGGCGCTGCGGGCGATGCTCCAGGTGGTCGACAGCGGGGGACAGGCCGCCCTGCTGGCCCCCACCGAGGTGCTCGCCCAGCAGCACGCCCGCTCGCTGCGCGCGATGCTGGGTCCGCTCGCCGCGGCCGGTGAGCTCGGGGCCGCAGACGTCTCGACCCGGCTCGCGCTGCTGACCGGCTCGCTCGGTGCGGCGGCCCGTCGCAGCGCGCTCGCCGAGGCCGCCAGCGGCGAGGCGGGGATCGTCGTCGGCACCCACGCGCTGCTGTCGGAGGGGGTCGACTTCGCCGACCTGGGGCTGGTCGTCGTCGACGAGCAGCACCGCTTCGGCGTCGAGCAGCGCGACGCGCTGCGCGCCAAGGGCACGACGCCGCCGCACGTCCTGGTCATGACGGCGACCCCGATCCCGCGCACGATCGCGATGACCGTCTACGGCGACCTCGAGGTGTCGACGCTGACCGAGCTGCCGAAGGGCCGCGCGCCGATCCAGAGCGCTGTCGTCCCGGTGCTCGACCACCCCCAGTGGGTCGACCGGGCCTGGCAGCGGGTGCGCGAGCACGTCGCCGAGGGGCGGCAGGCCTTCGTCGTCTGCCCCCGGATCGGTGGCGACGAGGTGGAGGAGCCCGCGGCCGGCCCGCGACCGGCGGTGGCGGTGCTCGACGTCCACGCCGAGCTGGCCCAGGGGCCGCTCGACGGGCTGCGGGTGCAGGTGCTGCACGGCCGCATGCCGCCCGACGACAAGGACGCGGTGATGCAGGCCTTCACGCGCGGCGAGGTCGACGTCCTCGTGGCCACGACCGTCATCGAGGTCGGTGTCGACGTCCCGAACGCCACCGTCATGGTCGTCCTCGACGCCGACCGGTTCGGGGTGAGCCAGCTGCACCAGCTGCGCGGCCGGGTCGGGCGGGGGGCCCACGCCGCGCTGTGCCTGCTCGTCACGGAGTCCGAGTCCGACAGCCCCGCCCGCCAGCGGCTCGACGCGGTGGCCGCCACCAGCGACGGCTTCGCGCTGTCGCGGGTCGACCTCGAGCAGCGGCGCGAGGGTGACGTGCTCGGGGCGGCGCAGTCGGGCACCCGCAGCTCGCTGCGGATGCTGCAGCTGCTGCGTGACGAGGACCTCGTGGTCGAGGCGCGGGTCGAGGCGGTCGAGCTGGTCGAGCTGGACCCGATGCTGGCCGGGCGACCGGCGCTGCGCCAGGCGGTGCTCGACGTGCTCGACGCCGACCGCGCAGACTTCCTGGAGAAGGCCTAGTCGCTCGAGAGGGCCTGTCGCGCAGGCCCTCTCGAGACGAGGGAGGTCAGCTCAGGACGAGCACGAGCAGCACGACGGCGATGACCAGGGCCAGGATGGCGATGGTGCGAGTGTTCACGGAGACCTCCAGGGTGGGTGTCGTCCCGGCCTCCCCCCAAGATCGTCCTGTCAACCCCGCCCCGGACGACGGACGAGCGGCGGTTCCGGCACGATGGTGGCCATGACAGGTCCTCAGGCATGACCCGGGTCATCGCCGGCACCGCCCGCGGCCGACGGCTGCAGTCGCCGTCCGGCCTGACCACCCGACCGACCGCCGACCGGGCCCGCGAGGGCCTGTTCTCGTCCCTGCAGAGCCTGCTCGACCTCGAGGACGCGCGCGTCCTGGACCTGTACGCCGGCTCCGGGGCGATCGGCCTCGAGGCCCTGTCCCGCGGCGCCGGCAGCGCCACCCTGGTCGAGTCCGACCCGGACGCCGTCGCCGTCGTGCGCGCGAACGTCGACGTGCTCTCGCTGCCCGGGGCGTTCGTCGTCGCGCAGCCGGTCGAGCGCTTCCTCGAGGTCGACGCCGAGCCGCGCTACGACCTGGTGGTGCTCGACCCGCCGTACGACCTGGAGGCCGAGCCGGTGCTCGAGCAGCTGCTCCCGTGGCTGGCCGAGGACGCCGTCGTGGTGGTCGAGCGGCGCACCCGCCGCAGCAGCTTCGCCTGGCCGGACGGCTACGAGCCGGTGCGCGAGCGGCGGTACGGCGAGGCGACGCTCTGGTACGCGAGGGCCGCTGCTAGCGTCCCGACGATGAAGGGCGAGGCATGAGAAGGGCTGTCTGTCCAGGTTCGTTCGACCCGGTGACCCTCGGTCACCTCGACATCGTCGAGCGGGCCTCGAAGATCTACGACGAGGTCGTGGTCGCGGTCCTGGTCAACAAGAAGAAGTCCTCGCTGTACACCGTGGACGAGCGCATGCAGCTGCTGCGCGAGGTCACCGCCGAGTACGGCAACGTGAAGGTCGACAGCTTCCACGGGCTGCTCGTCGACTACTGCCGCA
>JAOPVV010000280.1 GCA_025966005.1 Frankiales bacterium | reverse complement strand
GGGTGGGTCAGGGGTGGGTCAGGGGTGGGTCAGGGGTGGGTCAGGGGTGGGTCAGGGGGGGTCAGGGGTGGGTCACGGTGCCGGGCGGACCCGGCGGGGGCGGACGACGGCGGCGCGGTAGGGGCTGACGGTCGGCTCGCCGTCCAGCCAGAAGCGCCACGACGTCGCGGCCCCGAGACCGCCGACCCCTACCCGGGGTCCGGTCCGGACCGCGGTCCCCGGCAGGTCGGTCCCGGGCAGCAGGCGCACCGGCGCGAGCGGGTCGAGCAGGTCGACGCCGTCGTGCTCCCCCGTGACGCCGAGCGTGCGGGTGAGGCGGGCGGGGCCGCGGCACAGATCGCGGTCCCGCACGCCGGGGCGGCGCGCACGAGCCGCCTCGAGCCCGTCCACGACCTCGCCGGCCCGCAGCAGCACCGCCGAGGCACGGCCGTCGGGCCCGGTGACGACGTTGAGGCACCAGTGCATGCCGTACGTGAAGTAGACGTAGGCCCGGCCGGCGGGGCCGAACATCACCTCGGTGCGCGGCGTCCGTCCGCGGTGAGCGTGGGAACCGGGGTCCTCGCCCTCGCCGGCGTACGCCTCGACCTCGGTGAGGCGCACGACGACCCCGCCGGCGACCAGGTGCGCCCCCAGCAGCGCGGGGGCGACCTGGTCGACCGGACCGTCGAGCACCAGGGCAGCGCGGGTCAGGACCCGGCGGCCCAGGAGCGGTGGCCGGCGACCTCCAGGCGCACGGCCTCGAGCTGCTCGAGCACCCGGACGGGGGCCGTCCCGCCGTGGCCGTCGCGGGCGGCGATCGCGCCGCGGACGTCGAGGACGCTGCGGACGTCGGGGGTCAGGTGCTCCGAGACGTGCGCCAGCTCGGCGTCGGTGGCCTCGTGCAGCTCCTTGCCGTTGACGGTGCACCACACGACCAGGTGGCCGACGGCCTCGTGCGCGTCGCGGAAGGCGACGCCGTTCTTCACCAGCAGCTCGGCGACGTCGGTCGCCAGGGCGAACCCGGTGGGGGCGCTCGCCTCGAGCACCTCGGCGTGGACGGTCATCGTCGCGATCATCCCGGCCATCGCCGGCAGCACGAGCAGCAGCGTCTCGACGGCGTCGAAGCAGGGCTCCTGCGCCTCCTGCATGTCGCGGTCGTAGGTCAGCGGCAGGCCCTTGAGCATCGCGAGCGAGCCGGTGACGTGGCCGATGAGGCGTCCGGCCTTGCCGCGCGCGAGCTCGGCGATGTCGGGGTTCTTCTTCTGCGGCATGATCGACGACCCGGTCGAGAAGGCGTCGTCGAGGGTGACCCAGCCGAACTCGGTCGAGTTCCACAGCACCACCTCCTCGCCCAGGCGGGACAGGTGGACGCCGAGCAGGGCTGCGGCGAACAGGAACTCGGCGACGAAGTCGCGGTCGGAGACGGCGTCCATCGAGTTCGCGGCGGCGGCGGTGAAGCCGAGCTCGGCCGCGCTGGCCACCGGGTCGACCGACAGCGACGAGCCGGCCAGCGCTCCGCTGCCCAGCGGCGAGATGCCGGCCCGGACGTCCCAGTCGCGCAGCCGCTGCACGTCGCGGGCGAAGGCCTGCACGTGCGCCAGCAGCTGGTGGGCGAACAGCACCGGCTGGGCGTGCTGCAGGTGGGTCATGCCGGGCGCCGGGGTGTCGACGTGGAGCTCGGCCTGCTGGACGAGCGCCTCCTCGAGCTCGGCGAGCCGGTCGACGACCAGGCGGGCGTGGTCGCGCAGGTAGAGCCGCAGGTCGGTCGCGACCTGGTCGTTGCGCGACCGGCCGGCGCGCAGCTTGCCGCCGAGGTGGCCGAGCCTCTCGAGCAGGCCGCGCTCGAGCGCGGTGTGGACGTCCTCGTCCTCGACCCGCGGGCGGAAGGTGCCGTCGGCCACCTCGACCGCGAGCTGGTCCAGGGCGCCGAGCATCCTGGCCAGCTCGTCCTCGGTGAGCAGGCCGGCGCGGTGCAGGACGCGGGCGTGGGCCTTGGAGGACTGCAGGTCGTACGGGGCCAGGCGCCAGTCGAAGTGCACGCTGACGCTCAGCCGGGCCAGTGCCTCGGCCGGTCCGCCCTCGAAGCGGCCGCCCCAGAGCGAGGTGCGCCCGGTCACGGGGCCAGTCGCTGGTCGCGCCGCGCCGCGATCTTGCTCGGCATGCCCCACAGCTCGACGAAGCCCTTGGCCAGCGTCTGGTCGAAGGTGTCGCCCTCGTCGTAGGTCGCGAGGTTGAAGTCGTACAGCGAGGCGTCGCTGCGGCGTCCGGTCACCGTGACGGTGCCGTGGTGCAGGACGAGGCGGACCTCGCCGGAGACGTGCTTCTGCGAGGAGGCGATGAACTCGTCCAGCGCGCGCTTGAGCGGGCTGAACCACAGGCCGTCGTAGACCAGCTCGGCCCAGCGCTGCTCGACGCCGTGCTTGTAGCGCGCGAGGTCGCGCTCCATCGTGAGGTTCTCCATCTCCTGGTGCGCGGTGATCAGCACCTGCGCGCCGGGGACCTCGTACACCTCGCGGCTCTTGATGCCGATCAGGCGGTCCTCGACCATGTCGAGGCGGCCGACGCCCTGCGCGCCGGCGCGGGTGTTCAGCTCCTCGATGGCCTGCAGGACGGTGACCGTCCGGCCGTCGATCGCGGTCGGGACGCCGTCGACGAAGGTCAGGACCAGCTCGTCCGGGCCGGCGGAGGTGCCGGGCGCCTGGGTGTAGGAGTAGACGTCCTCGATCGGGCCGTTCCACGGGTCCTCGAGGAACCCGGTCTCGACCGCCCGGCCCCAGACGTTCTGGTCGACCGAGTACGGCGACTTCGTGTTGACGTCGATCGGCAGGCCCTTCTCGGCGGCGAAGGCGATGGCCTTGTCGCGGGTCATGCCGGAGTCGCGGACCGGGGCGATGCAGCGCAGCTCGGGCGCGAGCGCGCCGATGCCGACCTCGAAGCGGACCTGGTCGTTGCCCTTGCCGGTGCAGCCGTGCGACACCGTCGAGGCGCCGTACTGCTTCGCGGCGGCGACCAGGTGCTTGACGATCAGCGGGCGGGACAGCGCCGAGACCAGCGGGTAGCGGCCCATGTAGAGCGCGTTGCTCTGCAGCGCCGGCAGGCAGTACTCGTCGGCGTACTCGTCGCGGACGTCGGCGACGACGGCCTCGACCGCGCCGCAGTCCAGGGCGCGCTGGCGGATGACCTCGAGGTCCTCGCCGCCCTGGCCCACGTCGGCGGCCACGGCGATGATCTCCGCGCCGGTCTCCTCGGCGATCCAGCCGATGGCCACGGAGGTGTCGAGGCCTCCGGAGTAGGCCAGGACGATGCGGTCCTTGCTCACTGCAGTTCTCCTTGTGATCGGCCCTCGGCCAGGCGCAGGAGGCGCTCGGCGAGGGAGCTGCAGACCGGGGTGGCCGGGCTGCGGGTGACGAGCAGGACGGTGTCGTCGCCGGCGACGGTGCCGGCGACCTCGGGCAGGCCGGCGCGGTCGAGCGCCGAGCCGAGGAAGTGGGCGCCGCCAGGGGGCGTGCGCAGGACGACGAGGTCGCCGGTGGCCTCGACCGAGACCAGCAGCTCCTCGAGCAGCCGGCCGAGCCGGGCGTCGACGGCCTCGGCGGTGCCGGGGCGCGGCTGGCCCTCGGGCGGCAGCGCGTAGGCCATGCCGGCCGGCGTGCGGACCTTGACGGCGCCGAGCTCGTCGAGGTCGCGGCTGACGGTAGCCTGGGTGACGGCGACGCCGGAGTCGGCGAGCAGCCGTCCGAGCTCGGTCTGGCTGGCGACCGGGCGGCTCTCGAGCAGCTCGGCGATGCGGGCCTGGCGGGCGGCCTTGGTGAGCGGGGCGGTGGTGTCGCCCCCGCCCGGGGAAGCCGGCCGCACCTGGCGCAGGGCGCCCATCAGGAGCGCTCGAGCAAGAAGGCCAGCAGCGCCTTCTGGGCGTGCAGCCGGTTCTCGGCCTCGTCCCAGACGGCCGACAGCGGCCCGTCGATGACGGAGGCGGCGATCTCCTCGTCGCGGTGGGCGGGCAGGCAGTGCAGGACCAGCACGTCGTCGGCGGCGCGGGCGACGGCCTTCTCGTCGAGGGCGTACGGGCGCAGGTCCCGCAGGCGCTGCTCGGCGCCCGTCTGGCCCATCGACACCCAGACGTCGGTGACCAGGACGTCCGCGCCGGCCGCCGCCTCGGCGGCGTCGGTCGTGACCAGGACGTCGGTCCCGAGCTCCTTCGCACGCTCGACGATGCCGGCGTCGGGCAGGTAGCCGTCCGGGGCACCGACCCGGACGTGCATGCCGGCCATCGCCCCGCCGACCAGCAGCGAGTGCGCCATGTTGTTGGCGCCGTCGCCGAGGTAGGTCAGCGTGAGGCCCTCGGTGCGGCCCTTGCGCTCGCGGACGGTCTGCAGGTCGGCGAGCACCTGGCAGGGGTGGAAGGAGTCGGTCAGCGCGTTGACGACGGGGACGTCCGAGGCGGCGGCGAGCGCGGCGATCCGGTCCTGGCCGAAGGTGCGGATGACGATCGCGTCGACGTAGCGCGACAGCACCCGCGCGGTGTCCTCGATCGTCTCGCCGCGGCCCAGCTGGGAGGTGCTGGCGTCGATGATCAGCGGGTGGGCGCCGAGCTGGACGATCCCGACCTCGAAGGACAGCCGGGTGCGCGTGCTCGGCTTCTCGAAGACGACCGCGACCGACCTGCCCTCCAGCGGACGGTGCGCCAGCCGGTCGGTCTTCATCCGGGCGGCGAGCTCGAGCACCTCGGACTGCTCGGCCGGCGACAGGTCGTCGTCGGCGAGGAAGTGGCGCGTCATGACGCGTCCGGCCCGCCGGTGACCTCGCCGACCCGGCTGAGGAGCTCGGCGACCGAGAAGGGCTTGAGGAACACGTTGTCGTCGCCGAGCAGGTCGCGCATGCCGGGGACGGCGTCGACCTTGCCGGTGACGACGATGACCGGGATGTCAGCGAGCTCGGGGTCGTCGCGCATCTCCTCGAGCACCCGGACGCCACCGAGGTCCGGCATCATCAGGTCGAGCAGGACCAGGGAGGGCGGCTGGGACGTCGCCTTGACCAGGCCGGCGAGGCCGTCGGAGGCCGTGGCGACCTCGTAGCCGTCGGCGGAGAGCAGGGTCTGCAGCAGACCGCGGACGCTGGGGTCGTCTTCGACGACGAGGACGCGGACGGGGCTCACGACAGCACTCCAGACGGGCTCATGCGGGGACCCTAGCGGCGGCCAGGACGGTGGACAGCGCGGCGACGAAGGCGTCGAGCTGGGTCTCGGAGACGACCAGCGGAGGGGCCAGGCGCAGGACGTCGGGGGCGGCGGCGTTGACCAGGAAACCGGCCTCGCGCAGCGCCGCCTCGGCGGCCGCGGCGACCGGTGCGGTGAGCACGATGCCGAGCCACAGGCCCAGCCCACGGACGTGGCTGACGAGCGGCTCGTCGAGCGCCTCGACGGCCTGCCGCAGGTGGCGGCCGAGCCGCTCGGAGGCGTCGAGCAGGCCGTCGGCCTCGACGGTGCGCAGGACCGCGAGGGCGGCCGCGCAGGCGATCGGGCTGCCGCCGAAGGTGGTGCCGTGGTCGCCCTTGCCGAGCGCGGTCGCAGCCCGGCCGTTGGCGACGACGGCGCCGATCGGCAGCCCGCCGCCGAGCGCCTTGGCCATCGTCACGACGTCGGGGACGACGGTCGGCGCGGTGACCCGGCTGGTGAGCCAGGCGCCGACGCGCCCGACGCCGCCCTGCACCTCGTCGAGGTGGAGCAGCGCGCCGTGCTCGTCGCACGCGGCCCGGGCGGCCTCGAGGAAGCCGGCGGGCGGCACGACGACGCCGGCCTCGCCCATCACGGGCTCGAGCACGACGCTGGCGGTGGTCGCGGTGACGGCCCGGGTGAGCGCGTCGGCGTCGCCGTACGGCACGAACGTCACGGGACCGGGCAGCGGCTCGAACGGCGCGCGCTTGGCGGGCTGGCCGGTGATGGCCAGCGCGCCCATCGTCCGGCCGTGGAACGCGCCCTCGCAGGCGACCCAGCCGCCGCCGGGCCGCAGCCGCCGCGACAGCTTGAGCGCCGCCTCGTTGGCCTCGGCGCCGGAGTTGGTGAACAGCACGCGGGTGTCCGGGCCGGCGCCGACGAGCTCCTTGAGCCGCTCGGCGAGCTCGATGCCGGGCGCGTGGGCGGCGAGGTTGCTGGTGTGGCCGAGGGTCGCGACCTGGCTGCAGACGGCGTCGACGACCGCCGGGTGGGCGTGGCCGAGGAGGTTGACGGCGATGCCGCCGAGCAGGTCGACGTAGTGCGCGCCGTCGACGTCCCAGACGTCGGCGCCGCTGCCCCGCGCCAGCACGACGGGCGGGGTGCCGTAGTTGCCCATGAGGGCGGCGTCCCACCGGGCGAGCCAGGTCTCGGTCTGCGTCATGACGGCACCACCATGGTCCCGATGCCCTCGGCCGTGAACAGCTCGAGCAGCAGCGAGTGCGGCACCCGGCCGTCCAGGACGTGAGCCCGCGGGACCCCGCCCTGCACGGCGCGCAGGCAGGCCTCCATCTTGGGGACCATGCCGCTCGACAGATCGGGCAGCAGCGTCGCGAGGTCGTCCGCGGTGATCTCGCTGATGACCTCGTCGGACGCGGGCCAGTCCGCGTACAGGCCCTCGACGTCGGTGAGCACGACGAGCTTCTCCGCGCCCAGCGCGATGGCCAGGGCCGCCGCGGCGGTGTCGGCGTTGACGTTGTAGATCTCGCCGTCGAGCCCGGGCGCGACGGTCGCCACGACGGGGACCTTGCCCTCGTCGAGCAGCGCCCGGACGATCTGCGGCTGGACGTCGATGACGTCCCCGACCAGGCCGACGTCGACCAGCTCGCCGTCGATGAGGGCGTGCCGGCGCTCGGCGGTGAACAGGTGGGCGTCCTCGCCGGACAGCCCGACGGCGAACGGGCCGTGGGCGTTGACCAGGCCGACGACGGACGGGTTGACCTGGCCGACCAGGACCATCCGGACGACCTGCATCGCCTCCGGGGTGGTGACCCGCAGGCCGCCGCGGAACTCCGACTCGAGCCCGAGCTTGTCGAGGTGGTCGGTGATCTGCGGGCCGCCGCCGTGGACGACGACGACCTCGACGCCGCTGTAGCGCAGGAACACGACGTCCTCGGCGAACGCCTCCTGCAGCTCGGGGCTGGTCATGGCGTTGCCGCCGTACTTCACGACGACGGTCTTGCCGCTGAACTGCTTGAGCCACGGCAGCGCCTCGACGAGCGTCGCGGCCTTCTCGGTGGTCCTCATGTGGAGTACGCGCTGTTCTCGTGGACGTAGTCCGCCGTGAGGTCGCTGGTCCAGATGGTCGCGGTCGCGTCGCCGGCGTGCAGGTCGACCACGATGCGGACGTCGCGACCGGTCAGGTCGACCAGGTCGCGGTCGTCGCCGGGCGCGCCGTCGCGGCAGACCTGGACGCCGTTGATCGCGACGTCGATCTCGTCCGGCGCGAACGCGGCGTGCGTGGTGCCGACGGCCGCGAGCACCCGTCCCCAGTTGGGGTCCTGGCCGTGCAGGGCGCACTTGAGCAGGTTGCTGCGGCCGACGGCCCGGGCCGCCTCGAGCGCGTCCGCGACGGTGGCGGCGCCGACGACCTCGACGGCGATGTCCTTGGACGCGCCCTCGGCGTCGCGGACCATCTGCAGTGCGAGGTCCTGGCAGACCGCGCTGACCGCGGCGGTGAGCTCGTCGGCCGTGGGCGTCACGCCGCTGGCTCCGCTGGCGAGCAGCAGGACGGTGTCGTTGGTGGACATGCAGCCGTCGGTGTCGACCCGGTCGAAGGAGCCGGCGGTCGCGGCCCGCAGCGCGGCGTCGAGGGTGGCGGCGTCGGCGACGGCGTCGGTGCAGACGACGGCCAGCATGGTGGCCAGCGCCGGGGCGAGCATCGCGGCGCCCTTGGCCATCCCGCCGACCGTCCAGCCCTCGCCGGCGGCGGTCGCGGTCTTGGCGACCGTGTCGGTGGTGCGGATCGCCTCGGCGGCGTCCGCTCCCCCGGTGGCGGCCAGACCGGCTGCGGCGGCGGCGATCCCGGGCAGCAGCCGGTCCATCGGGAGCCGGACGCCGATCAGCCCGGTCGAGCAGACGGCGACCCGGGCGGCGCCGGTGCCGAGCGCGTCGGCGACGGCCTCGGCGGTGCGGTGGGTGTCGGCGAAGCCGTCCGGACCGGTGCAGGCGTTGGCCCCGCCGGAGTTGAGGACGACGGCCTCCACGCGGCCGGCCGACAGGACCTGCTGCGACCACAGGACGGGCGCGGCCTTGACCCGGTTGGCGGTGAAGACGCCGGCGGCGGCGTCCAGCGGGCCGTCGTTGACGACCAGCGCGACGTCGGGCAGGCCGCTGTCCTTGAGCCCGGCGGTGGCCGAGCCGGCCCGGAAGCCCGTGGGGAGCCAGTCGCTGACGGTGGCACTCGTGCTGCTCGCTCCGCTCACGGGGCCACCCCGCTCGCGGTCAGGCCGGCGGTCTCGGGCAGCCCCAGCGCCAGGTTCGCGCACTGGACCGCCTGGCCGGACGCGCCCTTGCCCAGGTTGTCGATCGCCGCGACGACCACGGCCCGGCCGGCGTCGGGGTCGACGGCGACCTGCAGCTGGCAGGCGTTGCTGCCGGCGGTCGCGGCGGTGTGCGGCCAGCGCCCCTCCGGCAGGACGTGGACGAACGGCTCGCCGGCGTACTGCGCCTGCAGCGCGGCCCGCAGCTCGGCCTCGCAGGCGGAGGTGCGAGCGGTGCAGGTGGCGAGGATCCCGCGGGGCATCGGCACCAGCGTCGGGGTGTACGAGAGCGTGACGTCGGCGCCGGCGAGCCGGCTGAGCGACTGCCGCACCTCGGGGGTGTGGCGGTGGCTCGCGACCTTGTAGGCGCTGACGTCGCCCATGACCTCGCTGCCGAGCAGGCTGGTGCTGGCCGCCCGACCCGCACCGCTGGTGCCGCTGGCGGTGAGCGTGACGAGGTCCTGCGGCTCCACGAGCCGGGCCTGCAGGAGCGGTCCGAGCGCCAGCGTCATTGCGGTGGCGTTGCAGCCGGGACCGGCGATCCGCGTGGCGCCGCGTAGCGGCTCGCGGAACAGCTCGGGCAGGCCGTACGGCCACTCCCCCGCGTACGGCGTGTCGTAGAACCGCTCCCAGTCGGCGGCGCTGGCGAGCCGGTGGTCGGCGCCGAGGTCGACCACCGGCAGGTCGGCGGGCAGCTGGGCGGCGAGCGCGGCCGACTGGCCGTGGGGCAGGGCCAGGAACACGACGTCGGCCTCGGCCAGGACGGCCACCGTCGTCTCGGCGAACACCAGGCCCTCGAGCTGCGGCAGGTGGGGGTGCAGGTCGGTGACCGGCTTGCCGGCCCCGCTGCCGGCGGCGACCGGGCCGACCTCGAGGTCCGGGTGGGCCAGGAGCAGGCGCAGCAGCTCGCCGCCCGCGTACCCGCTGGCGCCGGCGACCGCTGCTCTCATCCCCATGGCGGCAACCATACATGTTGTTGCATGGGTATGCACGCGGGTTGGCTGTGGCGGCGCCGTCCGTCCAGACACCGGAGCCTCAGGGCGCAGCGGGGACGGTCGAGCGATCAGCCGTCGCGCGTCGACGTCCAGGGGACGAGGCGCAGCGTGCCGGGCTCGTCGCCGACGGACGCCAGCGCGTCCGCGAGGTCGTCCCGGGCGCGCAGGAAGCGGCCGTGCAGCGGGTCGGCCTCGCCTGCGGCGATGCGGAGCAGCAGGGCGGTGAAGGCCGTCGGTGGCGTCCAGGCCTCCGGCGCCGGCTCCCGCAGGTCGGGGCGCAGCGCGAGGAAGCCCTCCGGGAACCCGTGCGTCATGTCGGTCGGCACCATCCCGGGGCTGACGGCGAACAGCAGCACCCCGGTGCCGGCCAGCTCGGCGGCCACCGTGTCGACCAGGCGCATCACCGCGGTCTTGGACGCCGCGTAGGCCGAGGCGCCGGGCGTCGGGGCGGTGCCGAACCCGCTGCCCATCACGACCACGCGTCCGCTCCCCCGCGCGACCATGCCGGCCAGGACGGCGTGCAGCGCCACCGCCGGGCCGCGCAGGTTGACCTCGACGTCGCGCCACCACAGGTCGGGGTCGAGCTCCCACAGGCGTCCACCGGCGGCGAACGCACCGGCGTTCGCGAGCAGCAGGTCGACGGGACCGAGCTCGGCCTCGGTGCGGCGGACGGCGTCCGCGACCGCGCCGGCGTCGGTCGCGTC
>JAOPVV010000387.1 GCA_025966005.1 Frankiales bacterium | reverse complement strand
CGAGCGCGTCAGCGGCTGACCACGCCTGCGTCCGGATTGCGGTGCCCTGACATCCCGCCATACCGGACACAAATGGCAAATGTGAGAGACGCTTATTCTCCTTGCGTGCAGGTTGTGCTTACGCCGGGGCCGCCCCCACAGACCTGCCCGACCTGCAAGCAGGGCGTCCTGGTGCAGCGCAAGGGTCCGTTCGGGCTGTTCATTGTCAATGGCCAAGTCGTGGTCCCCGCTGGTGGCCAGCGGAAGTCCCCACCTCGTTTGATGTTCAGGGTGTCTTGTGGCGGCCTCCGGTCCTGCTGCGGGCTTCGCGCATGCGGTAGCTCTCGCCGTCGGTGGCGATGACGTTGTTGTGGTGCAGGAGCCGGTCGAGCAGGCTGACGGCGGTGCTGTGGTCGGGCAGGAAGCGACCCCATTCCTCGAAGGGCCAGTGGCTGGCGATCGCGAGGCTGCGGCGTTCGTAGGCGGCTGCGACGAACCGGAACAGCAGCTGGCTGCCGGTGCTGTCCAGCGGCGCGAACCCGACCTCGTCGCAGATCACGAGGTCGTGCCGCAGGAGCTGTTCGATGAGCTTGCCGACGCTGTTGTCGGCGAGGCCGCGGTAGAGGTTCTCGACGAGTTCGGCGGCGGTGAAGTAGCGGACTCGCCGGCCAGAGGTGACAGCGGCGTGGCCGAGCGCGATCAGCGCCTGGGTCTTGCCGGTCCCGGCCGGGCCGATGAACGTGACGTTCTCCCGCGCTTGGACCCACTCCAGGGTGCTGAGGTAGGACCAGGTCTGCGCCGGGATGCTGTTGGCTGTCAGGTCGAACCCGTCGATCGTCTTGATCGTCGGGAACGCGGCCTGCTTGCCGCGCAGCCGCGTGTTGCTCGCGTCCCGCGCGGTGATCTCGACCTCGATGAGTGCGCGGAGCACTTCCTCCGGTGCCCGCCGCTGGGTCTTGGCGTCCCGAGCATCTCGGGTGCGAGGCGGCGGATCGTGGCGAGCTTGAGTCGGCGCAACCCGTGCTCGAGGTCGGCCGTCAGCGGCGCCGGGGTCTGGGCGGCCATCACGCGCCGCCGGGAAGCTGGTCGAGCCGGTAGGCGCTCAGCGGTCGGGACGCGGTGACGGGAAGCTCGATCACGAGCGCGTCGCCTGGGGCGGTGGGCTGCGCGACCCCGGCGCCGGCGGCCAGGATCGACCGGACGCCGCTGGCGTGTCAGCGACCGAACGTGACGGCCCGCTCGAGGGCGGCGAGCAGCGCGTCGGTGCCGTGCGCGGCGTGCAGGCCGGCGAGCTCTTCGAGCTCGGGACCGAGCCGGGTGTTGCCCGACGCCGCGGCCTGACGCAACCACTGCTCCGCGACCGGCCCCAGGCTCAGGAACGCCTGTTCGGCAGCGGTGCGGGCGGTGACCTTGCGGGCTGGGGCGTTGGGCCGCGGCCGGCCGTAGTGCTCGTCCAGGACGCTGTTGTCGCCCGGCGCCTTCAGCGGGTGCTTGGCGAGGACCTCGCCGCTGCCGGGCGCCAGGATCGTGATGCTGCTGCTGCCGGCGAGGACCTCGACGGTCTGCCCGAGCAGCCGGTTCGGGACGGAGTAGCGGGCGCTGCCGAACCGGACGCAGGACAGCTTGTCGACCTTGCGCAGCTCCCGGCGCCCACCGAACATCGCCGACGGCTGCAGCGACGGCAACCCCGCCAGCAACGCCAGCTCGACCTCGGCGAGCCGTTGCGCGGGGACCGCCGCGACCTCGGAGTGCCGGACCGCGTTGACCTCTGCGCACCAGGCTGCGGCGGCAGTGTTCGCCGCCTGCAGGTCCCCGACCTGCTCCTGGCCGAGACCGACCATGAGGTCGCGCTTGGCGTAGCCGACGAGGTTCTCCACGATCCCTTTGCTCTCGGGGTCGCGGGCGTGACAGAAGTCGGGCCGGAACCGGTAGTGGCTGGCGAAGCGGACGTAGTCCGGCGTCGGGATGACGACGTCAGCGACGACCCCGCCCTTCAGACAGGCCATCCGGTCGGCGAGCACGACGGCCGGGACGCCACCCAGGACCGCGAAGCACTCAGCGAGCATCGCCAGGGTCGTGTCGGCGCGCTCGTCGCGGGCGAAGCGCACGAACCTGACCCGCGACCAGGCCAGGACCGCGCAGAACACGTGCAGCCCGTCCTGCACGCCCCAGTCGATGACCAGGTGCTCCCCGGGCGTCCAGACCGCCGGCCGCCGCGCCCGGCCGATCATGTGCTGCCGGCGCAGCGCCGCCCGCTCGTCGGTCACGAGCCGCCGGAAGTTGCGGTCCGACCCGTCATAGCCCGCTGCCCGGGCCTTCGGCAGCAGCCGCTTCGCACTGATCTTGCCCTTCGTCTGCTCGAGCTCCCGGACGACCAGCGGCCGGACGACCTCGTAGTTCCGGCGCCGCTCGGCGCGCTGCGCGCCTTCCTGGTGCTGCTCAACGATCCTCTTCACGGTCTTGTGCGTGACGCCGCAGATCTCGGCGGCACCGCGGTAGGTGCCGACCTCGCGGTAGGCGGTGATGACGTCCAACTTCTTCCTCGCAGACAACAATGAGAGCCCCCTGGGCGGTGCGGTGACTGGCTAGACACCGCCACCGTCACCGCCCAGGGCCTCAACTCCCGACCGACACGACGTCCACGAGGTGGGGACTTCCGCTGGCCACACGTGGGGACTTCCCGTGGCCACCAGCGGGGACTTTCACATGGCCACGGACAGACTGCCTACCCGCCGGTTGACCCTGTTGGGTAGGTGGAGTACTCCCGCGACGAGGTTGCGGGACGTGACCAGGCCGTGGTCGGCGAGTTCGGCGCTCGTCCGCTATGCGGTCGATCAGGCGCTCCAGAGCGTGCGAAGCCAATGG
>JAOPVV010000271.1 GCA_025966005.1 Frankiales bacterium | reverse complement strand
GGGCTCCTCGACGGCGGCCGGGCGGCGGGTCTCGATGCGGCGCACGGGGGTGGGGGCGCCCGCGTCGAAGCCGGCGGCGATGACGGTCACGCGGACCTCGTCGCCGAGCGCGTCGTCGATGACGGCGCCGAAGATGATGATGGCCTCGGGGTGCGCGGATTCGGCAACCAGCGTGGCCGCCTCGTTGATCTCGAACAGCCCCAGGTCCGAGCCCCGGAGATCGAGAGCAGCACCCCCCGCGCGCCTTCCATGCTCGCCTCGAGCAGCGGGCTGGCGTTCGCCTTCTCGTCGGCGACGGCAGCGCGGTCGTCGCCGCGGGCGTTGCCGATGCCCATGAGCGCCGAGCCGGCGCCGGACATGACGGCCTTGACGTCGGCGTAGTCGAGGTTGATCAGGCCGGGGGTCGTGATCAGGTCGGTGATGCCCTGGACACCGGAGAGCAGGACCTGGTCGGCGCTCTTGAAGGCGTCGAGGACACTGACCTGGCGGTCGCTGATCGACAGCAGCCGGTCGTTCGGGATGACGATGAGGGTGTCGCACTCGTTGCGCAGCGCCTCGATGCCCTCCTCGGCCTGCTGGGCGCGGCGGCGGCCCTCGAAGGAGAACGGGCGGGTGACGACGCCGATGGTCAGCGCACCGAGGCCCTTGGCGACGGCGGCCACGACCGGCGCGCCACCGGTGCCGGTGCCGCCGCCCTCGCCGGCGGTCACGAAGACCATGTCGGCCCCCTTGAGGACCTCCTCGATCTCCTCCTGGTGGTCCTGCGCGGCCTGGCGGCCGACGTCGGGCTGCGCGCCGGCGCCGAGGCCCCGGGTGAGCTCGCGGCCGACGTCGAGCTTGACGTCCGCGTCGCTCATCAGCAGCGCCTGGGCATCGGTGTTGATCGCGATGAACTCGACGCCCTTGAGGCCCACCTCGATCATCCGGTTGACGGCGTTGACGCCGCCGCCGCCGATGCCGACCACCTTGATGACGGCCAGGTAGTTCTGCGGTGCTGCCACGGGGTGGTGCCTCTCGGTAAGGGGGTGCAGTGCAGGTCGAGGTCGAGGGCTCGATCGGAACCCTCGACCTCAAGAAGACGCTTAGAGTTATGTCAACCTGCTGACAGCGCGGGACGTTACGGGTGGTCCGTCGTCAGGGTCAACTGCCTGACGGCGTGTCGCGCGAGGACTTCCGGACCGGCCCCGGTAGTGCGCTCGGCAGGTGCCCCGTCAGCGCCGGCGCTTGGCGACGTACATGCGCTCGTCGGCAGCGGCGATCAGCCCCGCCGGGTCGGCGTCGCCGCCCTGCGAGGTGGCCACGCCGACGCTCACGCCCACCGGCAGCCGGTTGCCGCTGACCTGCGAGGACTCCTCCACGGCCAGCTGCACGCGGGGCACCAGCGCCTCCACCGCCTCGCTCGTCGCGGACTCCACGAGCACCACGAACTCGTCGCCCCCGAGGCGGGCCACCGTGTCGGACGGGCGCACGACCGAGGACAGCCGCTCGGCGACAGCCCGCAGCACCTCGTCGCCGACGGCGTGGCCGTACTCGTCGTTGACGCCCTTGAAGCCGTCGAGGTCGAGGAACAGCACCGCGGTCGAGCCGCCCGTCCGGGCGTCACGGGCGAGGGAGGCGCGCAGCCGCTCCTCGAGCAGCGCCCGGTTGGCCAGGCCGGTGAGCGGATCGCGCACCGCCTGCTCGGCGAGCACCTCGCTCAGCGCGCGCAACTCCATCTCGACCCGCCGGCGCTCGGTGATGTCCTGCGCGCTGACCGCCAACCAGCGCGATGATCCCGCGGCGTCCGAGACCCTCGCGACGCCGTGCAGCAGCCAGGTCACGCTGCCGTCGGGGTGCGCGTGGGAGGCCTCCGCGGTCACCGACGCCTGGGCGCCGGAGAGCAGGTCGTCGACGCCCGCGCCCGGCAGGGCCGACTCGGGGACGACCTGGGACAGCGGGACACCGACGAGGTCCTCCGGGGACTGGCCGAGCAGCGCGGCGTACGTCGCGTTCACCCGGACGTAGCGCCCGGACAGGTCGGCGAGGGCGAGGCCGATCTGGGCGCTGTCGAAGAAGGTCTCGAAGACGTCAGGACTGTGCTCGAGCGCCGCCATCGTCGTGCGCGCACCGCGCGCGCGGTCCCCGGAGGGCGCAGCCTGCGCGAGGGGGACTCCTGGGGGCAGTGGCACCCCTGGTCCCTGCCCGGTCGGGACCGGCGCGCACCCTGGTCGAGCGGGTGAACCGCGTCTCAGCGCCGGACGACGACCCCCGGGGCGCTGACGTCGATGACGGCGCTGTCGGTGCGCAGCAGGGCCAGCGCCGCCGCCGCCTTGGTCGGCGTGTCACCGGGGCGCCCCCAGACCACCTGCTTGCCGTCGGAGGTGAGCAGGACGACGGCGGACGGCGAGGCCGCGCGCACGATGCGCACCCGCCGCCCGAGCTCGGCCGGCAGCGAGCGGTGGACGGCGAGCGCCGCCCGGGTCGTCTCGTCGTCGGGACCGGGGCTGTGGACCTGCAGCCGCACGACACCGGCGGGCAGGGAGCGCTCGGTGGCGAACAGGACGCCGGACGCGTCGACGAGCGTCACGCCGCCCGGGCCGACGACGCCGGCCGCGGCGACCCGCTCGGTGACCTCGACGCGCAGCGTGCCGGGCCAGGACCGGGTGACCTCGACGTCCGCGACCGGCGCCAGCCGGCTGATCCGGCGCTCGACGGCGGTCGTGTCGACGCGGGCCAGCGCAGTGCCGTCGGCGACCGCGGCGGCCTGCTCGACCTGCGCCGCGGTGACGCGGGCCTGGCCCACGACCTGCACCCGGTCGACGGCGAGCCAGGTCGACGCGAGCAGGACCCAGGCCAGGCCGAGGACCGGCACGAGCAGCAGCAGGCCCTTGCCGGCGGTGCGCAGCCGGTGCGACCGGCGGGCGCTGCGGCCGGCCTCGGCCCGGTCGGTCAGGTCGGTGACGGGCGCCGGGCGCGGGAGCGGCCGGCGGGTCGGGACGGAGGTCATGGCGTCTCCCCCGCCAGCAGGCGCAGCACCTCGGGGCCGATGGCCGTGACGTCGCCGGCGCCGAGGGTCAGGACGAGGTCGCCGGGCTCGGCGCGCGCGGCCAGCCGTCCGGGCACGGCCGTCCAGGACGGCTCGAACAGCACCTGCCCGTCGGGCAGCGGGACGGCGGCGGCGACGCTCGCCCCCGTCGCGCCCGGGACCGGGTCCTCCCCCGCCGCGTAGACCTCCATGACGACCACCTCGTCGGCCAGGGCCAGCGCGGCGCCGAACTCGGCGGCGAAGGCCAGCGTGCGGCTGTAGCGGTGCGGCTGGAACGCGACCACCAGGCGCCCGCGCCCGGCGACCTCGCGGGCCGCGGTCAGCTGGGCGACCAGCTCGGTCGGGTGGTGGGCGTAGTCGTCGTAGACGCGCACGCCCGCGACGGTGCCCTTGAGCTCCATCCGGCGGCGCACGCCGCTGAAGCCGGCCAGGCCCTCGACCAGGACGTTCTCCGGCAGGCCGAGCCCGATCCCGGTGAGCAGGGCGGCGGCGGAGTTCAGGGCCAGGTGGCGTCCCGGGACGGCGAGGACGACGGCGGGCAGCCGACGTCCGCGCAGGACCGGCTCGTAGCGGCTGGTGGTGCCGCTGACGGTCAGGTCGACCAGGCGCAGGTCGGCGTCGTCGGCGGTGCCGTACGTCCGGACGTCGATGCCCAGCGTCCGCGCGTGCCCGGCGAGCCGGCGCGAGCCGGGGTCGTCGGCGCAGGCGACGAGAAAGCCGGCGGGCTCGATGGTGGCCACGAAGTCGTCGAAGGCCCGGTCGACCGCCGCGGCGTCGCCGTAGTGGTCGAGGTGGTCGGCCTCGACGTTGGTGACGATCGCGGCGTACGGCCGGTAGGCCAGGAACGAGCCGTCGCTCTCGTCGGCCTCGACGACGAACAGGTCGCCGCTGCCGTGGTGGGCGTTGCTGCCGGCCTCGTTGAGGTCGCCGCCGATGGCGAACGACGGGTCGACGCCGCAGTGCTGCACCGCGACGGTGAGCATCGAGGTCGTCGTCGTCTTGCCGTGCGTGCCGGCCACCGCGACGCCGCGACGCCCGGCCATGCACGCCGCCAGCGCCTCGGCCCGGATGAGCACGCGCAGGCCCCGTGCGCGGGCCTCGACCAGCTCGGCGTTGTCCTGGCGGATCGCCGTCGAGACCACCACCGTGTCGGCGCCGTGGACGTGCGCGGCGGCGTGCCCGAGGTGGACGGTCGCGCCGAGCGCGCGCAGGGCGGCGACGGCGCGCGAGTCCTTGGCGTCGCTGCCCGAGACCGCGCTGCCGCGGGCGAGCAGCAC